>NZ_JBFQEG010000019.1:0-40128 GCF_040930515.1 Streptococcus huangxiaojuni | reverse complement strand
TCGCAGCGAATAGCGCACGACAGGGGCCCAGGTTGAGCTAAACTCACATTCAAGGGAGTTTAGCTCAGCTGGGAGAGCATCTGCCTTACAAGCAGAGGGTCAGCGGTTCGATCCCGTTAACTCCCATGTTCTATTATTAGTAGGTAGAAAGCGGGTGTAGTTTAGTGGTAAAACTACAGCCTTCCAAGCTGTTGTCGCGAGTTCGATTCTCGTCACCCGCTTTTTATGATTTTGGTCCCCAAGTTTTTCTTGGGCGCGTAGCTCAGCTGGTTAGAGCGCACGCCTGATAAGCGTGAGGTCGGTGGTTCAAGTCCACTCGTGCCCATTTATTTTATGGTCCGTTGGTCAAGGGGTTAAGACACCGCCTTTTCACGGCGGTAACACGGGTTCGAATCCCGTACGGACTATATATACTGGAGGATTACCCAAGTCCGGCTGAAGGGAACGGTCTTGAAAACCGTCAGGCGTTTAACAGCGTGCGTGGGTTCGAATCCCACATCCTCCTTTAATAATCATCTAGTAGTTTTAGAAGTATTAGAAGATTATAGGTTATTTGCTTTGGCAAATGTATAGAGGTTTTATTTTATCGCGGGATGGAGCAGTTAGGTAGCTCGTCGGGCTCATAACCCGAAGGTCGCAGGTTCAAATCCTGCTCCCGCAATTGGGTATTCTTTTTGGCTCGGTAGCTCAGTTGGTAGAGCAATGGATTGAAGCTCCATGTGTCGGCGGTTCGATTCCGTCCCGCGCCATGATTAATATTATGATGATGCGGAAGGGTAGCGAAGAGGCTAAACGCGGCGGACTGTAAATCCGCTCCTTCGGGTTCGGGGGTTCGAATCCCTCCCCTTCCATCTTACGGGCATAGTTTAAAGGTAGAACTAAGGTCTCCAAAACCTTCAGTGTGGGTTCAATTCCTACTGCCCGTGTTTTTAGTTAATATGGCGGGTGTGGTGAAGTGGTTAACACACCAGATTGTGGCTCTGGCATGCGTGGGTTCGATCCCCATCACTCGCCTTTCATATTGGGGTATAGCCAAGCGGTAAGGCAAGGGACTTTGACTCCCTCATGCGTTGGTTCGAATCCAGCTACCCCAGTTAACAGTTTTTGCCGGCGTGGCGGAATTGGCAGACGCGCTGGACTCAAAATCCAGTGTCCTCACGGACGTGCCGGTTCGACCCCGGCCGCCGGTATAGTTTAAAGGCAAGTTTCTAGAACTTGTCTTTATTGTTTTTTTCTAGTCAAAGTTACTTACTGGTAATTTTTATGTCATCATTGATATTAGGAGCTCACTATGAAAACTGCTTTGTTACTTATTGATATGCAAAAAACGTTTAGGGATGGCTCTTGGGGGTTAAGAAACAATGAAGATGCAGAAGTAAATGCATCTTATTTGTTGGATTATTTTAGAAAAAATAATGGTCTTATAGTTCATGTCAAGCATAGGAGTGAAGATTCTCTGTCACGATTTTATTATAAGAATGAAGGCTATGAATTCCAAGATTTACTTTTACCTAAAGGTGATGAAATCGTAATTTCAAAAGAAGTAAATAGTGCCTTTATTGGAACAAATTTAAAAGAAGTTTTAGAGTTAAATAGCATTTCTAGGATTGTTATTGCTGGATTAACTGCACCGCACTGTGTTTCCACTACAATTCGTATGGCTGCCAATTTAGGCTACGAAACAATTTTAGTTGAAGATGCAACTGCTTCTTTTGCTTTAATTGATCATACAGGAAAAGAATTCTCACCTCAAGACATTCATGATATAACTTTAGCAACTTTACATGATGAATTTGGAACAATTGTTAGTACTGAAAATATATTATCTAGACCCCTATCCTTATAGTTGTTTTATGTATAAAATTTAGTGAATTTAACTTTTGAATTAAATGACTTTATTATATAAGTTGTCCAGCATCTTTTGTTTTGATGGATACAGATGATTGCTGATTATGTTTGTTATAAATAGAGCGATAGGCACTTCATTCCTGCTTTAGTCTTAGTAACAAAACTTTTGTTGGTATTTAAATTGAAAGTCAAAATCGTTATCATTGCATATTAAGTTCTCATAATGACATTATTTTTGTTATAATACTGGTAAGTATCTTATAAAAGGGTTCCGGTAGTATGTTAATCATAGAAAAAGCACCTGCGAAAATTAATTTAGGCTTGGATATTGTTGGAAAGAGAAATGATGGCTATCATGAATTGTCAATGTTGATGGCAAGTGTTGATTTAAATGATTATATTTCTATTTCTGAGATAGAAAGTGATGACATTATTATTGAATCCAACAGCCACCGAATGCCGGTAAATGAAAAGAACGATGTTTACAAGGCGGCTTCTTTGCTGAAAGAACGGTATGCTATTCAAAGCGGTGTTAAAATCTTACTAGAAAAAAGAATTCCTATTTGTGCCGGACTCGGCGGTGGTTCAACAGATGCTGCAGCTACTTTGCGAGCTTTAAACCGTTTTTGGAATTTAGGGCTTTCCTGCGAAAAACTGCAGGCTTTGGGTTTTGAGATAGGAAGCGATGTGCCTTACTGCATTCAAGGCGGCTATGCTGCTGTCAGCGGCAAGGGCGATATTGTAGAACCGCTGGCAGTGTCTATTTCCCCTTGGGTTGTTTTGGTAAAACCTGATTTTGGTGTTTCTACCCCTACGGTTTTCAAAGCTATCAATACCTCTATATCACGTGTCAATATTTCTTATTTAAGGGCGGCTGCTGAAGCAGGCGATTATCAGCAAATGCTTCACTATATGGGGAATTCTTTGGAAGATATTACGATTACAAGGAGACCATTTATCCAAAAAATTAAGGACCGTCTGATGAAGTGCGGAGCAGACACGGCTCTTATGACTGGGAGCGGACCGACAGTATTTGCGCTTTGTCAAAGCGAAAAGAAAGCAGACCGTCTTGTTAACAGCATGAAAGGGTTCTGCAGACAAGTTTATAAAGTCAGAGTTCTGTAGGAAGCAAAAGAAATTGCTTCTTTTTTAGTTTCATGCTATAATTAATTAACCAGTTAACAAAAAAGAGGAGGTGTTGGATGGAATCTCTAGATAAAAAATTGGATCATCTTGTTAAGAAGATTTTATTAAAAGCAGAAAATCAGCACGAGCTGCTTTTTGGTCCCTGTCAAAGCGGCGAAACACTGACAAATACTCAGGAGCATATTTTGATGCTTTTAGCACAGGAGAAATTAACGAATTCTGATTTGGCTAAACGGTTAAATATCAGTCAGGCAGCAGTTACTAAGGCTGTTAAAAGTCTCATTAAAAAAGACATGCTGGTTTCAGTCAAAGACAAGGGCGATGCCCGGGTAGTTTTTTTAACTGTGACAGAATCGGCTCGGCCTGTTGCTGAAGAGCATAGCCGGCATCATCGCCGTACTTTGGCTGTTTATCAGGAACTTCTATCGGATTTTACAGAAGAAGAACAGGCTGTTATTCGGCGTTTTTTAGCTGTCTTTGAACAGCGTTTAGAAAGGTGACAATGCGTTATATTACAGTTCAGAATTTATCTTTTCAGTATGACAACGATCCTGTTTTAGCTGAAGTGAACTACCACCTGGACAGCGGGGAGTTTGTTACTTTGACTGGCGAGAACGGTGCGGCAAAGTCAACATTGATTAAGGCAACCTTGGGAATTTTACGCCCCAAAACAGGTTCCGTAACAATGGCTAAAAAAAATATAAAGGGTCAGAAATTGCGGCTGGCTTATCTCCCGCAGCAAATTGCCAGTTTTAATGCTGGTTTTCCCAGTACGGTTTACGAATTTGTAAAATCCGGCCGTTATCCGCGTAAGGGCTGGTTTCGTCCGCTAACCAAGCACGATCAGGATCATATCAAAGCCAGTTTGGAATCTGTTGGAATGTGGGAGAATCGGCAGAAACAAATTGGGAATCTCAGCGGCGGCCAGAAGCAACGTGTTGTTATCGCACGTATGTTTGCCAGCGATCCGGATATATTTGTCTTAGATGAGCCGACAACCGGTATGGATACAGGAACAACAGAGACCTTTTATGAATTGATGGCTCACAGTGCGCATCAGCATCAGAAGGCAGTCTTAATGATTACACATGACTCAGAGGATGTGAAAGGTTATGTAGATCGCAATATTCATTTGGTTCGTAACCAGAATTTGCCTTGGCGCTGTTTTAATATCCATGAAAAAGATAATCGGGAGGACTTTGATAATGACTGAACTGTTGTCTTATGATTTTATGCAGCGAGCTTTATTAGCGGTTGTGGCAATCAGTACTTTTTCGCCCATTTTAGGGATTTTTCTTATTCTACGCCGTCAAAGCTTGATGAGCGACACACTGAGCCATGTTTCTCTGGCTGGGGTTGCCTTTGGTATTTGGCTGGGTTATTCGCCGACCTGGACAACGATTTTCATTGTGGTTTTGGCTGCTGTTTTACTGGAGTATCTCAGCCAGGTTTATCGCAATTACATGGAAATTGCGACGGCCATCTTGATGTCTATGGGGCTGGCAGTGTCACTGATTATCATGAGTCAGGCTGATAATGCCGGAAGTCTCAGTCTTGACCAATATTTGTTCGGCTCAATTATTACAATCAGTAAAGATCAGGTAACAGCTCTTTTTATTATTGCTGCCTTAGTTTTGTTGCTGACCGTGCTTTTTTTCAGACCAATGTATATTTTAACTTTTGATGAGGATACTGCCTATGTAGATGGTTTGCCGGTGCGGTTAATGTCTGTTCTTTTTAATATTGTGACTGGTATTGCCATCGCTTTGATGATTCCGGCTGCCGGAGCACTGCTGGTTTCGACTATTATGGTTCTTCCCGCCAGTATTGCTATGCGTATCGGTAAAAGTTTTAAGACGGTCATTGCTTTAGCAGTGGGTCTTGGCTTTATCGGGATGGTGTCAGGAATTTTTATTTCTTATTACGCTGAAACACCAGCCAGCGCAACAATTACCATGATTTTTATCAGTATTTTTCTGCTGCTTGCCCTAGGTAAAAAGCTACTCAAGGGCAGCAGGTAATAATCTGTCTTAAAAATAAATAAGAGAAGGCCGCCTTGCCTTCTCTTATTTGTTTTAGTAAGTTATCATAAAGTACTTTTTCTTGCCGCGGCGGATAACTGTCAGTTCATTATCGATCTTGTCTTTATCTGAAAGACTGTAGGCAGTATCCTGAACACGACTGCCGTTAATGTAAATGGCACCGTTTTGCAAATCTTCACGAGCCTGACGTTTAGAAGTGACAATTCCTGATGTGACAAGAATATCAACAATATTAAGGGAGTCCTGAGACTGGACGGCATAGTTAGGAACGTTACTGAGTCCCTGCCTAAGTTCTGCTGCTGTAAGCTTTTGGATGTTGCCGCTAAAGAGCTGCTCAGTGATATTAAGAGCTTCCTTATAGGCCGCTTCACCGTGGACAAGCGTTACCACTTCGCGCGCTAAGATTTTTTGTGCCAGGCGTTTATGGGGCTCGGCTTCGAATGACTTGCGAATATCTTCGATTTCTGTCAGCGGCAGGAAGGTGAAAATTTTAAGGAAGCGGACAGCATCTTCGTCCATAACGTTGAGCCAGAACTGGTACATTTCGTAAGGTGAGGTTTTGCTGGCATCGAGCCAGACGGCATTTCCTTCGGATTTTCCAAATTTTTTTCCTGTAGCATCAGTAATCAGCGGGACTGTGATAACATGTGAGACTTTATCAGCCTTGCGGCGCAAAAGTTCAGTTCCTGCGGTCATATTGCCCCATTGGTCGGAGCCGCCGATCTGAAGTGTCACACCGTAACGGCGGTTAAGCTCATAAAAGTCAAAGCCCTGCATAATCTGATAGGCAAATTCCGTGTAAGAAATCCCAGTCTCGATCCTCTTCTTGACAGATTCCTTGCTCATCATATAATTAACTGTAAAATATTTACCGACATCGCGCAAGAAATCAATAAAACTGATATCAGCAAACCAGTCGTAATTGTTAACCATCTCTGCTTTGTTGCTGCCGCTGTCAAAATTGAGGAAGTGGGAGAGCTGCGCCTGAATCTTGGCTACCCAACCGTCAACAGTTTCTTTTGTCTGCAGACTGCGCTCAGTATCCTTAAAAGATGGGTCGCCGATGAGCCCGGTAGCTCCTCCGACAAGAGGATAAGGCTTATGTCCGGCTAGCTGCAGATGGCGGCAGACAATAATTGGAACCAGATGCCCCAGATGGAGACTGTCTGCAGTAGGATCATAACCGGAATAAAAAGCAAGCTGCCCTTCTGTCAATGCTTTTTCCAGCGCTTCTTCGTCAGTTGTTTGAAAAATCAAACCGCGTTCTTTGAGTTCTTCAAAGATAGTCATGGTTTTCTCCTTATTCAGAAAGATATGTCACAGGCCATTATACCAAAAATGGGTCTTTATATGCAAGTACTGGTAAATTTGGTATAATATAGGTTGAGGTGCTGTCATGTTCAAGTGGAAAAATAAAAAAAGAAAACAAAATTTATCCCTCTGGGATTTTGGTTCTGTTAGTCTCAGAACCTTAAAATTAATGTCAGATTTTTTCTATGTCATGATTTTATTATTTGTTATGCTGGGAGCAGGGCTGGCCTTGGGCTATTTGGCCAGCCAGATTGACTCTGTTAAAGTTCCCAGTAAGGCAAGTTTAGTCAGTCAGGTAGAATCGCTGACCATGATTTCTAAGATGGATTATGCTGATGGCAGTTCGATTTCGGAAATTGATACTGATTTGCTGAGGACTCCTGTGGCAGGAGAAGCGATCTCGGATAATATAAAAGAGGCTGTTATTGCAACTGAAGACGAGAATTTTGCCAGTCACAACGGTGTTGTTCCTAAGGCAGTTTTTCGTGCAACTTTAGCCTCTGTCCTGGGTTTGGGAGAAACAAGCGGCGGTTCTACTTTGACCCAGCAGCTGTTAAAACAGCAAGTACTGGGAGACGATCCCACTTTTAAACGCAAATCGCGGGAGATTATTTATGCCTTAGCGCTGGAGCGGTATCTGAGCAAGGATGAAATTCTGACAGATTATCTGAATGTTTCCCCTTTCGGGCGCAATAACAGAGGAGAAAATATCGCCGGTGTTGAAGAAGCTGCTCAGGGTATTTTCGGGGTTTCAGCCAAGGATTTAACAATTCCTCAAGCTGCTTA
The DNA here is from genome assembly GCF_040930515.1 of Streptococcus huangxiaojuni. Taxonomy (NCBI): domain Bacteria; kingdom Bacillati; phylum Bacillota; class Bacilli; order Lactobacillales; family Streptococcaceae; genus Streptococcus; species Streptococcus huangxiaojuni. The sequence goes on along the minus strand of NZ_JBFQEG010000019.1, from coordinate 32,995 downwards.
TTTGGCCGGACTTCCGCAAAGTCCGATTGTGTATTCCCCCTACACAGCAGATGGCCGTTTTAAGTCGGACGAAGATATAGCTTACGGACTGCAAAGGCAAGAAAATGTTCTTTACAATATGTACCGGACCGGAGTTTTGACCGCTGAGGAATACACATCTTATAAAGATTATGATATCCGCCAGGATTTTATTGAACCTGTAGCTGCTGAGACTGCTGAGCACGATTACCTTTATTATGCTGTACTGGAGGAAGCGCAGGATGCGATATATGCCTACCTTATCGAAAGGGATGAGGTCTCTAAACAGGACTTAAAAAATGATGAAACAAAGCTTGCTTACCGAAAAAAGGCACTTGAAGAACTGCAGCAGGGCGGTTATACGGTTAAAACAACTATCAATAAAAAAGTTTATGACGCTATGCAGGCGGCAGTCAGCCAGTACGGCGGTGTCTTAGATCAGGAAAGCTCCCAGAGAGTTGAAGTCGGAAATGTCTTGATGGACAATAAGACAGGTGCCATTCTGGGCTTTATCGGCGGCCGGGATTATGCACAGAATCAAAATAATCATGCTTTTGATACAGCCAGATCTCCGGGTTCCAGTATCAAGCCAATCATTGCTTACGGGCCGGCTATTGATCAGGGCTTAATGGGCAGTGCCAGTATGCTGTCGAATTACCCGACAACCTTCTCCAGCGGAGAAAAAATCATGCATGGAACTGATGAAGGAACCGCAATGATTAATTTGCAGGAAGCACTCAATACTTCTTGGAATATTCCTGCCTACTGGACCTATAAGCTTCTGCGTGACCAAGGTGTTGACGTTGAGAGTTATATGACAAAATTAGGTTATGATATCGCTGACTACTCTATTGAAAGTCTGCCCTTAGGAGGAGGGATTGAAACGACTGTCGAACAGCAGGTTAATGCTTATCAGATGATTGCCAACCGCGGTGTTTATCAGGAAGGTTACATGGTAGAGAGTATCACGGACAGTGAGGGCAAAACGATTTATGAGCATAAAGAAAATCCTGTTCGCGTTTTCTCAGCAGCGACTGCCACAATTTTAAATCAATTGCTGAGAGAGCCCATTACAAGCGGAGGCACAACAAAATTCTATGAAGATTTAAAAGGACTCAATGAAAATGCCGGGACGGCTGACTGGACAGGAAAAACTGGAACGACTGATAATTACTCGGATGTTTGGCTTATTGTCTCTACACCGACAGCTACTCTAGGTGGATGGGCCGGTAATGATGACAATGCGTCTCTGTCATCTTCATCCGGCTACAATTACAACGCCCAGTATATGGCTTATCTGGTTGATGCTATTCACGATGCTGATCCAGGGGTATTTTCTGTTTCGGAAAAATTTGGTTTGGATGACAGTGTTGTTAAGTCAACTGTTCTCAAATCAACAGGACTTCAGGCCGGGGCTGTCTCAGTTAACGGCCGCAATATTACAGTCGGCGGTGAAACGACAACAAGTTATTGGGCTAAAAATGGTGCTGGTTCTATGACTTATAAGTTTGCGATCGGCGGAACAGACAGTGATTATCAAAAAGCTTGGGCGGCACTCGGCGGGGGAAGCTGATTCCCTGTCTGGGCAGGTACAAAGTATTATTTTAAAGCTTTTAAAATCTGTTTTGAAAGTGCAAAAGAAAGACAGAGCTCAGATTTTGGCTGATTTGTTGCTGCCGCCTAGCTGCTGTCCAGCTGCTGTCCCTTTGGTTTTTAGAAATCAGTCAGCTATTCAGAGGGCATAGAGAGCAATGGAAAACCAATTTCTGATGTTTACTGGTTTCCCCCTTGCTCTCTTTCAGTTATTTAGGCCTCTTCACAGAGGCAACAGTTTTGCAAAAATGCTTGACTTGGACCTGCTCTAAGATGTTAGGATAAAGAGAAAAGACTTATAGGCTTTATCAGTCTTTTCTTGCCATTGCTGTTTTTATAGTTAAAAATAAAACTTTGTTCTCCGCACTTTCTGATTAGGAGTATTTGTCCATATTGTTTATGAACACGGAAGTATTTTATTTTTGATTATAGAGCAAGTATGTTATAATGTGGCCATTGTTAAACAGGAGGAGAAAATTATGGTTAAGGTTTATAAAATGAACGATGGGTTATCTATTCCCGCTGTTGGGTTTGGAACTTTTAAGGCGGCTGATGGAGAAGAAGCTTACCAGTCAACTTTGGCTGCTTTGAAAGCCGGTTACCGTCATATTGATACGGCAGCTATTTATCGTAATGAAGAAAGTGTTGGCCGTGCGATAAAAGACAGCGGTATTGCGCGAGAAGAACTTTTTATAACCACTAAATTGTGGAATGATTCACACAGCTATGAAGCCGCTAAAGAAGCTCTGGCAACATCCTTGGAAAAACTGCAGCTGGACTATGTTGATTTATATTTGATTCACTGGCCAAATCCTAAGGCAATTCGTGATCACTGGGAAGAAGGAAATGCTGAAGCTTGGCGCTATATGGAAGATGCGCAGCAGGCGGGGCTTATCCGATCCATAGGGGTCAGCAACTTTTTGGTGCATCATTTGGAAGCTTTAGCCAAAACTGCCAGAGTAACTCCGGCAGTCAACCAAATCCGTCTGGCTCCGGGCTGCTATCAAGAGGAAGTCGTTAATTATTGCCGGGAGCATAAGATTGTTATTGAAGCTTGGGGACCTTTGGGACAAGGAGAACTTTTTACAAATACTGAAATGCAAGCTCTGGCGGATAAATACGGTAAAACAATCGCCCAGCTTGCCCTTGCTTGGTCAGTATATGAAGGATTTTTGCCTTTGCCAAAATCTGTTCATCAGGATCGTATCAAGGAAAACCTGAATTTTGATGATATTAAATTGAGTGCAGAAGATGCTGAGCAAATTAAACAGCTGGCCGGTGCGACGCCAGCTCCTGATCCAGACAGCAAGGATTTTTAAGATTATAACGGGGTGGATGGATATCTTACCCCATTTTATATTATCCCAAATGAAGTCAAAGGGCTTAAAGCCTTGTTGTCAGGTTGTTTTCTAGTTATAAGGAATTGCGATAGTTTTTACTTCACTGTAGTTTTTTGCATCTTTTGTATTTTATGAATTAATCATGTCTTAAAATCCTAGTGAAAAGGTATGTTACACTAGCTTAGCTATTTCTGCTTAATGAATAGCATAGATGTCTGAAAACTTTGCAGTCTTTCCAGCCGTCAGAAGTGTGTCTATGAGATTGAGGATTTCAGCCCTTACTCTGGATTTCTCTTAACGGCCTTTGTATCTTATGTGGGGAGGAAAAAATAATGGAATATATTAAAACACGTGCAGCGGTTGCTTGGGCACCCAATGAACCTTTAAAAATCGAGGAGTTAGATCTGATGATGCCTCAAAAAGGGGAAGTTATGGTCCGTATTACAGCCACAGGCGTCTGTCATACTGACGCTTACACTCTTTCGGGGAAAGATTCAGAAGGAGTTTTTCCTTGTGTACTTGGACACGAAGGGGCTGGTGTTGTTGAAGCAGTTGGTGAAGGGGTGACTGAATTTCAAGTTGGAGATCATGTCATTCCGCTTTATACTGCTGAATGCGGAAAATGTAAATTCTGCTTATCAGGAAAAACGAACTTGTGTTCTGCTGTCCGTGAGACACAAGGGCATGGTCTTATGCCTGATGGGACTGTTCGCTTCTTTAAAGATGGTCAGCCGATTTATCATTACATGGGGACATCAACCTTTGCTGAACATACAGTTGTTTCAGAATACTCTCTTGTTAAAATCAGAGATGATGCCCCTCTTGAGGAGGTCTGTCTGCTAGGTTGCGGTGTAACCACTGGAATGGGGGCCGTTTTGAATACTGCACAGGTTGAAGAGGGGTCAACAGTAGCGATTTTTGGTCTGGGAGGTATCGGACTGGCGGCGATTATTGGTGCCCGTATGGCTAAAGCTTTGCGCATTATTGCTATTGACCTTAATCCGGATAAGTTTGCAAAAGCCAAAGAGTTGGGAGCTACTGATTTTATCAATCCAAACGACTATGATAGACCTATTCAGGAGGTGATTATAGAAATGACGGATGGCGGTGTAGACTATTCCTTTGAATGTATTGGGAATGTGGAAGTTATGCGCTCCGCTCTGGAGTCTTGTCATAAAGGCTGGGGAGAAAGCATCATTATTGGGGTAGCGCCGGCTGGTGCTGAAATTCATACACGGCCCTTTCAGCTAGTGACCGGACGTGTATGGAGAGGATCAGCTTTCGGCGGTGTTAAAGGGAAAAGCCAGCTTCCTGGGATTGTCAATCAGTATATGGAGGGAGAGTTTGCTTTAAGTGATTTTATTACCCATACTCTGTCTCTGGAGCAGATTAATCAGGCTTTTGACTTGATGCATGAAGGGCAGTCTATCCGTACAGTTATTCACTATTAAGGGAGGAATCCGAGCCATGAAGCGATTAGCAAGGCATAAAAGTTTTGGAGGATGGCATGAACGTTACAGCCATCAGTCCAAGATGACGAATACAGAGATGACATTTGCCATTTACCTTCCGCCGCAAGCTGAGCAGGGAAAAAGAGTGCCGGTTCTTTATTTTTTATCAGGCTTAACTTGTACGGATGAAAATTTCTCTACTAAGGCTGGTGCCCAGCGATATGCGGCTAAATATGGTCTGGCATTGGTTATACCTGATACTTCGCCGAGGGGGAGAGAGGTAGCAGATGATGATGCCTATGACTTGGGGCAAGGAGCCGGCTTTTATTTAAATGCAACACAGAGCCCTTGGGATGAACATTACCGCATGTATGACTACATTGTAGAAGAATTACCAGAACTGATTAAAGCTAATTTCCCTGTGACAGACCAGTCTGCTATTTTTGGCCATAGTATGGGAGGTCATGGTGCTCTGCAAATTGGTCTGAAAAACCCTGAACGTTACTCCTCTATCTCGGCGTTTGCTCCTATAGTCAACCCAAGTGATGTTCCTTGGGGACAAAAGTCCTTTACGGCTTATCTGGGTGCTGATCGGTCAGTCTGGCAGAATTATGACAGTACTAAACTGATTGCGCTAGCTGAAAACGTTCAGCCGATTTTGATAGACCAGGGATTGGCAGATGACTTTTATCCCCAGCAGCTTCAGCCGCAAGTTTTTGTTGAAGCCGCCGAAAAGAATGGTGTCGCAGTAACGCTAAACTGGCATGAGGACTATGATCATAGCTATTATTTTATAGCCAGCTTTATAGAAAAACATATTGTTTTTCATGCAGAACATTTAGGCTTAAAAGCAGTGGATGACAGTAGTGACTACCGATAACTGAAAGAATGGTGTGAAATTGAAGGCAGTTGAAATTTTGTATCTTAGCCTGTGTATGCTTGGGGACCATTTGCCATCTGCTGTTTTTCAAACATAGACCTGTGTCGGTGCTGCAATTTTCTTGAAGCTACCTAAAGAGCGCTTGAATCAGGGTAATCTCAGATCTCTGAAGAAAGCCTTGACTTAGACCAGCTTTAAGATGTTAGGGTAAATAGAGGAGGCAAATGATGATAACGATTAAGCAAGCTGCAGAAGTTTTAGGCTTATCGGCGCACGCCATTCGCTTTTACGAAAAAGAGGGTATGGTGTCTATTCCAAGAAATGAACGAGGGATTCGAAATTTTGATGATCAAAGTATGGATCGTTTAAAAGCTATCGTACATTATCGGCGCGTAGGGATGTCTTTACAAGATATTAGTGCTGTTTTAGCTGAATTTCACAACCATGCTCTGTCCACAAGGCTTTTGGAAAAAACAAAGTATGATTTGGAAAAACAAATTGAACATTTGCAGGAAACACATACCTACTTAGTTGAAAAGATAAAAATTCACCGCCATTTGGCAGAGTTAGAAGCAAATGGCTTCGATGAGGATGAACGAACTGCAGTTTATTACCATCTAAGGAAGCATGATGATAACTAGAGTGGTGCTATAGCCTGCTTGCCAACTACTTTTAGCAGTCTTTCTGCCATATCCTTATCTTCTGCAAAGTAAAAAGTGTGTTCACAGTGTAAATTTTTTACTTTAAGCAACCTGACTTCCTCTGATTGAGCCGATAGGAAGGGGAGTTGTCTTAGTGATTTAGGGTGTCTCTCTATTATTTTGCACACCGGTATACGGTTTCCTATTTTAAAGATTCTCACTGCCAATAATTTGGCTGAATCAGTGTGACAAAGGGGCTTGCTTTTTCCCAGAAAGTGAGGTATAATATCTATAGTTATTTGTCGTCTGATTTGGTTGAAATATTGTCCAACCGAAGATTACAGCAGTTAAATCAAACTTTGAAAAGTCGATTTAGCTGCTCTTTTTGTGTCTGTTTTTAGTAAAAATAAATATTGTAACAAATATTTAAAGATTCTGAAAAAAACAAAAAGATAGAGCAGAATGGCAGATTATAGATAATGTCGGCTAACTTTTGGGCTGAATAAACTGATTTCAGTCTGATAAGTTTCAGTAGTTTATTTTAAAGGAGCGAAAAACGTGGCAGGACATGAAGTACAGTACGGGAAACATCGTACACGTCGCAGCTTTTCAAGAATCAAAGAAGTTCTTGATTTACCTAATCTGATTGAGATTCAAACGGATTCATTTCAAGAGTTTTTGGATAATGGGCTGAAAGAAGTGTTCGAGGATGTGCTCCCTATTTCAAACTTTACCGATACAATGGAGCTTGAATTTGTCGGCTATGAGTTTAAGGAGCCTAAGTATACGCTTGAAGAAGCGCGAATCCATGATGCGAGCTACTCAGCACCGATTTTTGTGACTTTCCGTTTGATTAACAAGGAGAGCGGTGAAATTAAGACTCAGGAAGTTTTCTTCGGCGATTTTCCGATTATGACTGAGATGGGAACCTTTATTATTAATGGCGGTGAACGTATTATTGTGAGCCAGCTGGTAAGGTCGCCCGGTGTCTACTTCAATGATAAAATTGATAAAAATGGTAAAGTCGGCTATGGCTCAACTGTTATCCCCAACCGCGGTGCCTGGCTGGAATTGGAAACTGATGCTAAAGATGTGGCCTACACGCGGATTGACCGGACGAGGAAAATTCCTTTTACAACCTTAGTTCGTGCACTGGGCTTCTCAGGAGATGATGAGATTATTGATATCTTTGGGGACAGTGAACTTGTCCGCAATACAATCGAAAAAGATCTTCATAAAAATCCAAGTGATTCAAGGACAGATGAAGCGTTAAAAGAAATTTACGAACGTCTCCGTCCGGGTGAGCCTAAAACGGCTGAAAGTTCGCGGAGCCTTCTGATTGCACGCTTCTTTGACCCGCGCCGTTATGATTTGGCAGCGGTGGGCCGTTATAAAATTAATAAAAAGCTTAATGTTAAAACACGTCTCTTAAATCAAACACTCGCTGAAAATCTTGTTGACAGTGAAACCGGTGAAATATTGGTAGCTGCCGGGACAGTTGTGACCCGAGATGTTCTTGATTCTATTGCTGATCGGATTGACCAAGGTTTAAACAGCTTTGTTTATACACCGAATGACTATGCTGTTCTTACCGAACCGGTAGTCTTACAGAAATTTAACGTTCTTGCTCCTAACGACCCAGATCGCATTGTCACGATTGTCGGCAATGCGAATCCGGGAGACAGAGTACGGGCACTGACGCCGGCTGATATTATAGCAGAGATGAGCTATTTCCTCAATCTTGCCGAAGGATTGGGAAAAGTGGACGATATTGACCACTTAGGAAATCGGCGGATTCGGGCGGTTGGAGAACTTCTGGCCAACCAGTTCCGTATCGGGCTTGCTCGGATGGAACGTAATGTTCGTGAACGGATGAGTGTCCAAGAAAGCGAAACGCTGACTCCTCAGCAAATTATCAATATTCGCCCTGTCACAGCGGCTGTTAAAGAGTTCTTTGGCTCTTCACAGCTGTCTCAGTTTATGGATCAGCACAATCCTTTGTCAGAATTATCGCATAAACGGCGGCTGTCAGCTCTTGGACCCGGCGGGTTAACGCGTGATCGTGCCGGTTATGAAGTGCGCGATGTCCACTATACACATTACGGACGGATGTGCCCGATTGAGACGCCTGAGGGACCAAATATTGGTCTGATTAATAACTTGTCTTCATATGGGCATTTAAATAAATATGGCTTCATTCAAACCCCTTATCGAAAAGTTGATCGTAAAAGCGGTGTGGTCACTAATGAGATTGTCTGGCTGACAGCAGATGAAGAAGATGAATATACAGTAGCGCAGGCAAACTCTAAGCTGAAAGAAGACGGCACATTTGCTGAAGAAATTGTCATGGGACGTCATCAAGGGACTAATCAGGAATTTCCGGCAAGTGCTGTTGATTATGTGGATGTGTCGCCAAAACAGGTTGTCGCAGTTGCAACGGCATGCATTCCTTTCTTAGAAAATGATGACTCTAACCGTGCGCTCATGGGGGCTAATATGCAGCGGCAGGCTGTGCCTCTGATTGATCCGCATGCACCTTATGTCGGCACAGGAATGGAATATCAGGCTGCTCATGATTCGGGTGCTGCAGTTATCGCGCAGCATGATGGACGGGTAACCTTCTCTGATGCTGAAAAAGTTGAAGTGCGCCGTGAAGACGGTTCGCTTGATGTCTACCACATTACAAAATTCCGCCGTTCCAATTCCGGGACTGCATATAACCAGCGGACACTAGTTAAGGTTGGTGATCTTGTCGAAAAAGGCGACTTTATTGCTGACGGCCCATCTATGGAAAAAGGCGAGATGGCTCTTGGGCAAAACCCAGTTGTTGCTTATATGACTTGGGAAGGCTATAACTTTGAAGACGCCGTCATCATGAGTGAACGCTTAGTTAAGGACGATGTGTATACCTCTGTTCATCTAGAAGAGTTTGAGTCTGAGACACGTGATACCAAATTAGGACCAGAGGAAATCACACGGGAAGTGCCTAATGTCGGTGAAGATGCGCTTAAAGATCTTGATGAGATGGGGATTATCCGCATCGGTGCTGAAGTTAAAGAAGGCGATATCCTTGTTGGGAAGGTGACACCTAAAGGTGAGAAAGATCTTTCTGCCGAAGAACGTTTACTACATGCTATCTTTGGTGATAAATCACGTGAGGTCCGCGATACTTCACTGCGAGTACCGCACGGCGGAGACGGTGTTGTTCGTGATGTTAAAATCTTTACCCGTGCTAATGGTGATGAGCTGCAGTCCGGCGTCAATATGCTGGTGCGCGTTTATATCGCTCAAAAACGGAAAATTAAAGTGGGAGATAAAATGGCCGGCCGGCACGGCAACAAAGGGGTTGTTTCCCGGATTGTACCGGTCGAGGATATGCCTTACCTGCCTGATGGCACACCGGTTGACATCATGCTGAACCCGCTTGGGGTTCCTTCGCGGATGAATATCGGACAGGTTATGGAACTTCACTTGGGGATGGCAGCTCGTAATCTCGGTATCCATATTGCAACTCCTGTTTTTGACGGAGCCAGTTCCGAAGATCTGTGGGAAACAGTGGAAGAAGCCGGTATGGCCTCTGATGCTAAAACTGTCTTGTATGACGGCCGGACAGGTGAACCATTTGATAATCGGGTTTCTGTCGGGGTGATGTACATGATCAAGCTGCACCATATGGTTGATGATAAGCTGCATGCACGTTCCGTTGGACCTTACTCTTTGGTGACACAGCAGCCGCTTGGCGGGAAAGCACAGTTCGGAGGTCAGCGTTTTGGGGAAATGGAAGTCTGGGCTTTGGAAGCTTATGGGGCTTCAAATGTTCTTCAGGAAATTCTGACTTACAAATCGGATGATGTTAATGGCCGCTTAAAAGCTTATGAAGCGATTACCAAAGGAAAACCGATTCCAAAACCGGGCGTACCGGAATCTTTCCGCGTACTTGTCAAAGAACTGCAGTCACTCGGCCTTGATATGCGAGTGCTTGATGAAGATAATCAGGAAGTGGAGCTTCGTGACCTTGACGATGGTGAAGATGATGATGTTATGCACGTTGATGATCTTGAGAGAGCTCGGCAAAAACAGGCACAGGAAGCGGCTGAATTTACTGAAGAAAAATAATTCTGTTTGTCTGACAGAAAATCACATGCTAGTGCTGAGTTTTTGAAACTTTTAGACTAGTTTTGTAGCTATATCAAAGAAAGGTAGAACTAGTGGTTGACGTAAATCGATTTAAAAGTATGCAAATCACATTGGCTTCACCTAACAAGGTCCGTTCTTGGTCTTATGGTGAAGTTAAGAAACCTGAAACAATCAACTACCGTACATTAAAGCCGGAGCGTGAAGGGCTGTTTGATGAGGTTATTTTTGGTCCTACTAAGGACTGGGAGTGTGCCTGCGGCAAATATAAGCGTATTCGATACAAAGGCATTATCTGCGACCGCTGCGGTGTGGAAGTCACACGGGCTAAGGTTCGCCGTGAACGAATGGGACATATAGAATTAAAAGCACCGGTTTCACATATCTGGTACTTTAAAGGAATTCCCAGCCGTATGGGTCTGACGCTTGATATGAGTCCGCGGGCGCTTGAAGAAGTCATCTATTTTGCGGCTTATGTTGTTATTGATCCGCTAGATACTCCGCTGGAGCCAAAATCACTTTTGACTGAGCGTGAGTACCGTGAAAAGCTGCAGGAATACGGACACGGTTCCTTTATTGCTAAAATGGGGGCTGAAGCGATTCAGGATTTGCTTAAGCGGGTTGATATTCAAGCAGAGATTGCAGAGCTCAAAGAAGAACTCAAAACAGCAACCGGTCAAAAACGGGTTAAGGCGGTCCGCCGTCTGGATGTTTTGGATGCTTTCCAGAAATCCGGCAACAAGCCGGAATGGATGGTCTTAAATATCCTGCCGGTCATTCCGCCGGATTTGCGCCCGATGGTACAGCTGGATGGAGGCCGTTTTGCAGCCTCGGATTTAAACGACCTATACAGGCGTGTTATCAATCGTAATAATCGTCTGGCTCGTTTGCTGGAACTTAATGCTCCGGGGATTATTGTCCAGAATGAAAAACGGATGCTTCAAGAAGCGGTGGATGCTCTTATTGATAACGGCCGCCGGGGCCGCCCTATTACCGGTCCGGGGAGCCGTCCGCTCAAATCGCTCAGCCATATGCTAAAAGGGAAACAAGGGCGTTTCCGTCAAAATCTGCTTGGGAAGCGTGTTGACTTTTCCGGCCGTTCGGTTATTGCTGTCGGACCAACCTTGAAAATGTATCAGTGCGGTGTCCCGAGGGAAATGGCCATTGAGCTCTTTAAACCTTTTGTTATGCGTGAAATCGTAGCGCGGGACTATGCCGGAAATGTCAAAGCGGCTAAGCGGATGGTTGAACGCGGTGATGAACGCATTTGGGACATTTTGGAAGAGGTCATTAAGGAACATCCGGTCCTACTGAACCGGGCACCGACTCTGCACAGACTGGGGATCCAAGCGTTTGAGCCGGTCCTTATTGATGGTAAAGCTCTGCGTCTGCATCCGCTTGTTTGTGAGGCCTATAATGCCGATTTTGACGGAGACCAAATGGCTATCCATGTCCCGCTTTCAGAAGAAGCGCAGGCTGAGGCCCGCTTGTTAATGCTGGCGGCTGAGCATATCCTCAACCCTAAAGATGGCAAGCCTGTCGTTACGCCGTCTCAGGACATGGTGCTGGGGAATTACTATTTGACCATGGAAGATATTGGCCGTGAAGGCGAAGGCATGATTTTCAAGGACCGCGATGAAGCGGTGATGGCTTACCGAAATGGCTATGTTCATTTGCACAGCCGGGTGGGGATTGCTGTTGACAGTATGCCAAACAAACCTTGGACCGATGACCAGAAGCATAAAATTATGGTCACAACAGTCGGTAAAATTCTCTTTAATGATATTATGCCTGAGGATCTTCCTTTCCTTCAGGAACCTAACAATGCCAATCTGACGGAAAAAACACCAGATAAATATTTCCTAGAGCCGGGGCAGGATATTCAGACAGTGCTTGCTGCTTTGGAACTCAATCAGCCCTTTAAGAAGAAAAACTTAGGGAATATTATTGCAGAGACCTTTAAACGCTTCCGGACAACAGAGACATCGGCTTTCCTTGACCGCTTAAAGGATCTGGGTTATTACCATTCTACTCTTGCTGGATTGACAGTAGGAATTGCCGATATTCCGGTTATTGACAATAAGGCTGAAATTATAGAAGCTGCTCACCATAAGGTTGAAGAAATTAATAAAGCCTTCCGCCGCGGACTGATGACAGACGACGATCGGTATATTGCGGTAACCGCAACTTGGCGCGAAGCAAAAGAAGAGCTTGAAAAACGCCTGATTGAAACTCAGGATCCTAAGAATCCAATCGTTATGATGATGGACTCCGGAGCCCGCGGGAATATTTCGAACTTCTCTCAGCTTGCTGGGATGCGTGGACTTATGGCGGCACCAAACGGTCGGATTATGGAACTTCCTATTTTGTCAAACTTCCGTGAAGGTTTGTCTGTTTTGGAAATGTTCTTCTCAACTCACGGTGCCCGTAAAGGAATGACCGATACAGCCCTTAAGACAGCGGACTCTGGCTATTTGACCCGCCGTTTGGTTGACGTCGCTCAAGATGTGATTATCCGTGAAGATGATTGCGGAACAGACCGCGGACTTGATATTACAGCTATTACTGACGGCAAAGAAGTAACAGAAACATTGGCAGAACGTTTAGTCGGACGCTATACTAAGAAATCTGTCAAAGATCCAAAAACTGGAGAGCTGATTGTTCCTGCTAATACTCTGCTGACAGAAGATATGGCTGACGCAATTGCCAAAGCCGGTGTTGAAAAGGTAACGATTCGTTCGGTCTTTACATGTAATACGCGCCATGGTGTCTGCCGCCATTGTTATGGTATTAATTTGGCGACAGGCGATGCTGTTGAGGTTGGTGAAGCTGTCGGAACTGTTGCAGCACAATCTATCGGTGAGCCCGGAACCCAGCTTACTATGCGGACCTTCCACACGGGCGGTGTAGCATCAAATACTGATATTACTCAAGGTTTGCCGCGGATTCAAGAAATTTTTGAAGCCCGTAATCCTAAAGGTGAAGCCGTGATTACCGAGGTCAAAGGTCAAATTGCTGATATTGAAGAAGATGCGGCGACTCGGACCAAAAAAGTATTTGTTCAGGGAGAAACCGGTACAGGAGAATACGTAGTACCGTTTACTGCCCGAATGAAAGTGGAAATTGGAGATACTGTTCATCGCGGAGATGCCCTGACAGAAGGTTCTATTCAGCCTAAGCGTTTGCTTGAGGTACGGGATACCTTATCTGTTGAAACTTACCTTCTTGCTGAGGTACAAAAAGTTTACCGCAGCCAAGGGGTAGAAATTGGGGATAAGCACATTGAAGTGATGGTTCGGCAAATGCTCCGCAAGGTTCGTATCATGGATCCGGGAGATACTGATCTACTGCCAGGCACCTTGATGGATATTGCTGATTTTACAGATGCTAACAGAGAAATTGTCATCACAGGCGGTGTTCCTGCGACAAGCCGTCCTGTCCTGATGGGAATTACAAAGGCCTCTCTTGAGACAAATTCCTTCTTATCAGCAGCTTCCTTCCAAGAAACGACCCGAGTTCTGACTGACGCTGCGATTCGCGGGAAGCAAGATCATTTGCTCGGCCTTAAAGAAAATGTTATTATCGGGAAAATTATTCCTGCCGGAACAGGTATGGCTCGTTATCGGAATATTGAGCCGCAGGCTGTTAATGAAATTGAAATTATGGACGATGTAGAAACTATCGACATAGTTGAAACAGAAACTCTGGCAGCAGAATAATCTGATGATTTCAAGAGTCATAACCCCAAAGTTCAGTAAACAGCCTGACTTTGGGGCTTTTTGTATACCTGACAAGCATTCATTAGCTGCCGCAGTGCAAATCTCAGCCATCTTAAGTAATCCGGGAGTTACTGTTTTACCGCCTGTCAGTATTAGGAATAGACAGTGGTTTGCAGCGCGTGAGCAGATTTTTTCAAAAAAAATCTAATTTCTTGTATAATAGCTTCTGTGAGGAAGTAAGTATTATGTATCAAGTAGTTAAAATGCAGGCTGAGTTCGAACCTTGGTGGTTTTTTGAAGACTGGCAGAAAAATATTACAGAATCGGTAAACTTTATCCAATTTGACGAAGCTTTAGTGTGTTTTAAAGAGGAATGGCAGAGGCTTTATCAGAAATTGCCCTGTTATCAAAGCCGCCAAACTTTATTGGCTGCTTTTTGGAACAGTAAAGAACAATACTGGTGTGAAGAATGCGCTGACTATCTTCAGAATTATCATTCTCTTTTACTTCTGGAAGATTGGGAAATTGTTTCGCAGAAGCACTATATAACCTACTTTGAACAGCAAAAAGGCATTGTCCCTTTCTCTGGCTGATTCCACTATTTACGGTATAAAAGAAAAAACTTTACAATATTGTAAAGTTTTTTCTTTTTTTGCGAATAAATAAAATGAGGAGGTTAAGATGGTTCAGGATTTAGCAAAAATCATAATTAAAGAAGCAGTAGCGGCTAGCGCCCAAGATATTTACATGATTCCTAAGGGAAACAGTTACGGACTGTATCTGCGTGTGGGTGCCGAACGACAGCGGATGGACGGTTTTGAATCTTACCATATAGCAAGCCTTATTAGCCACTTTAAATTTGTTGCCGGAATGAATGTCGGTGAAAAGCGCCGCAGTCAGCTGGGAGCTTGTGATTATTCGTTTGCGGCAGATCAAACTGTTTCACTGCGGTTATCAAGTGTTGGTGATTACCGAGGCCGCGAAAGTTTAGTCATCCGCCTGTTGTATTCGGGGATTTACCACCTGCGATACTGGTTTGATACTGTTGAGCATCTTCAGGAAAATATCGGCGGCCGCGGTCTCTATCTTTTTTCAGGGCCGGTTGGTTCCGGCAAGACAACTCTTATGTATCAATTAGCAACTGAAAAATATTTCAATAAGCAGATTATTACGATTGAAGATCCTGTTGAGATCAAAGAAGAAGCAATGCTGCAGCTCCAGCTTAATGAAAGCATCGGCATGACTTATGATAATCTCATCAAACTATCACTCCGCCATCGTCCGGATATCCTCATTATTGGAGAAATTCGGGATAGGAAAACGGCTCGTGCCGCTATACGGGCCAGTCTAACCGGTATTATTGTTTTTTCCACTGTCCATGCTAAAAGTATTTCCGGTGTTTATGCCCGCCTGCAGGAATTGGGGCTCAGTCAGGAAGAGTTAAATAACAGTTTGCAGCTAATTGTCTACCAGCGTTTAATCGGAGGAGGTGGAGTGATTGATTTTGCTGACAAAAATTTCCAAGAACATATCCCAGATAAGTGGAATCAGCAGATTGACGAGCTTGCTGAAAGCGGTTATATCACCGAAGAAGAAGCGAAATACGAAAAAATTAAAACTTAAGGAACAAAGAAAAATTATCCAATTATTTAATAACCTTTTTGCCGGCGGTTTCAGTCTGACTGAAATGGTTGTCTTTCTGAAGCGCAGTCAGCTTTTGGCTGATAAGTATACCGATAAGATGCATAGCGTTTTGCTAAACGGGCAAGGGCTGGCAGAAATGATGGCAGTATTGGGATTTTCTGACGCTGTTTTTACTCAGCTCGCTTTAGCAGAGATTCACGGAAACACGAAAAAAAGTCTTCATAAAATAGAATCTTATTTAGAGAGTCTTCTATTAGTCAGACGAAAGCTGACAGAAGCCGGGACTTATCCGCTCTTGCTTCTGGCATTTTTAGTACTCTTAATGCTTAGTCTGAGAAACTATCTGCTGCCTCAACTGGAAGGAGAAAATTTTGCCAGTCAGGTAATTATATATTTTCCATCATTTCTGCTGCTCTTACTGGCAGTCTTGCTGGTGCTTGGTTCAGTTTTTTACTTCTTTGCAAAACGTTTGCCCCGGATAATATTGGTCTCTTGGCTATGTCGTTTACCTTGGCTGGGGAATTATATACGTCTGTATTTGACCGCTTATTATGCGCGTGAGTGGGGAAATCTAATCGGTCAGGGAATAGAATTAGCACAAATCGTGCAAATTATGCAAAATCAAAAAGCACAATTATTTCGTGAATTAGGCCATCATATGGGGGAAGGTCTCCTTTCTGGGGAAGAGTTTCATGACAAAGTTTTGGAGTATCCTTTCTTTTGTAAAGAATTGGGCTTGATAATTGAGTATGGTGAGGTCAAATCCAAATTAGGCAAAGAATTAGAGATTTACGCACAGGAAACTTGGGAAACATTCTTTAATCGGCTTATAAAGGCAACACAACTGATTCAGCCCCTTGTTTTTATTGCTGTTGCCTTGATGATCGTGATGATTTATGCAGCGATGCTGCTACCAATGTATCAAAATATAGGAGGAAATTTTTAAATGAAAAGACTACTGTCCACTATCAAAAAAAGTAAAGCAGCCGCTTTTACTCTGTTGGAAATGTTATTTGTCCTTCTTATTATCAGTGTTTTGCTTTTATTATTTGTCCCAAATCTAACTAAGCAAAAGGACAAGGTTAATAATACCGGCAATGCAGCTGTTGTAAAAGTTGTCGAAAGTCAGGCTGAGCTTTACGAACTTAACGAAAATACACCGGCAACTTTGAGTAAATTAGTTTCAGAAGGCAGTATTACTGCTAAGCAGCAAAAGGCCTATAATGATTATTATGCAAAAAATCCTAAAGAAACACGCCGCATTGCCAATTAAATCCTTTACACTTCTAGAAAGCCTCCTGGTTCTTAGTGTAACAGTTTTTTTGCTGCTTGCCTTAACTGGGTCGGTAAAAGGTATTTTACTTAAAATGCAGGAAAATTTATTTTTTATGAATTTTGAATATTTATACAGAGACACACAAAAGCTGAGTTTGGCTAATCACCAGCCCATGACTCTGACCGTTTCAGAAAAAGGTATCAGCAATGGCTTGACAGAACTGTCTCTGCCGGAAACGATCAAGCCTCAAAAAGAATACCGTGTACACTTTGATGAAGCAGGGGGCAACTCATCTTTAGCTAAACTTGTCTTTGAGACCGATAGTAAAACAGTGATTTATCAACTGTATTTGGGGAGTGGTAATTATAAAAAAATTGAAAACGAAAGCTTATATTCTCCTTGAAAGTTTGATTGCTTTAGGAATTCTAGCCTTTATTAGTAATTTTATTTTAAATCAAATAGATACAAACAGAGAGCGCATCAAAAATAACTTACAGCAGCAGGAAGCTCTGCAGACAGCAGTTATGGCCGTGCAGACTAAGCAGGATCAGCTGAACCTAAATGGTAGGCATATTAAAGTTTTCAGGGATGGGAATACAATTTATGTTTATAGTGAAGACAAAGAAATTTTACGAGTTGAAAAAGTTTAAGGTTAAGGCGTTTACTCTTTTGGAATGTCTAACAGCTCTTTTGGTCATATTAGGGTCTGTTCTTGTCTATGAAGCTTTGACGGCCTCGGTGATGACAAATGTTCATTACTTATCTGATAATTATCAAGAAAACTGGCTTTTATTTTCGCAGCAATTGTATACAGAATTGGAAGGCAGCCATTTAGATAAAGTTGAACACAATAAGTTGTATATAAGTCGGGACGGACAGAAGCTGGCTTTAGGAAAATCCAAGTCTGATGATTTTAGGAAGACACATGCGGACGGACGCGGTTATCAGCCTATGCTTTATGGTATAGAAAGCAGTCAGATCAGCCAAAAAGGCCATATTGTTACAATAAACTTGACTTTTAAAAATGGTTTAAAAAGGAGCTTTATCTATGCTTTTGCGTATGAAAGTTAAAGCGGGGATTCTATTATATGCCCTTCTTATGTCAGCAGTTTTTACCCTGTTATTGCAGTTCTACCTTAATCGGATGGTTGCGGCAGAACGTCAGCATCAGGCGCAGATAACAGCCAGTCAAGCTTTTCTAATGGCGGAAGTGACTAGGGATCTGGCTGACTCATCTTCAGGGACAGTGATTTTTACACAGGGACGGTCAAGCTATAAACAGGAAGCTGACAAATTAAATATTCAAGTTCAGATGGATAATGGAAAAGAGTTTTCATATCTTTTTCATTATGAAAAACAGAACAAAAACAAACAAGAAGCTGGGCAATCTGTGACAGAAGACACAGAACAGCAAGTCTCGGATTAGAGAGAAAAGGAAATAAACTAATCAGACTTGGCTCTATATCAGCGGTTGTTGTTTTAGTCCCTGTCTTCAGAAAGTGATACATCGATACTCGTGTCTGTCTGCAGCTAATTTCTAAATTCTGAGATTCAATAAAATTATTTTCTTCATGCCAATGTTCTAAGCTAATGGCGACCTTTTCATCTGTCATGATTTTTGATATGATAAATGCGGAGGAAAACATGAACTTTGAAAAAATTGAAAGTGCCTATGAGTTGGTTTTAGAAAATATTCAAATTATAGAAAATCACATAAAAACAAATCTCTATGATGCCTTAATTGAACAAAATGCCTTTTATCTAGGTGATGATAGTGAGAATCAGCAAGTCAATTTGAATAATGGAAAATTACACGAGCTGAGATTAACACAAGAAGAGTGGCGCCGTGTTTTTCAGTTTATCTTTATTAAAGCAGCTCAAACTGAACAGCTTCAGGCTAATCATCAGCTGACACCTGATACAATCGGTTTTATCTTTTTGTTTTTGATTGAGCATCTGACCGCAGCAGATAAACTGGATATTCTGGAAATTGGCAGCGGGACAGGCAATCTGGCAGCCACTTTGCTGAATAATAGTCAAAAACAGTTGGACTATCTGGGGATAGAGGTTGATGATCTACTTATTGATTTGTCGGCCAGCACTGCTGAAGTTATGAACCTGTCTGTTCGATTCTTGCAAGAAGATGCGGTTCGCCCGCAGATTTTGAGAGCAAGTGATATTATTATCAGCGATCTGCCTGTCGGTTTTTACCCTAACGATGAGATTGCTAAGCGCTATCAAGTTGCCAGCCATAAAGAGCATACTTATGCACATCATTTGTTGATGGAGCAGTCATTGAAATATCTGAAAAAAGGGGGGGTTGCTCTTTTTTTAGCACCGAACGATCTGCTTACCAGCAGTCAGAGCGATTTGCTTAAGAACTGGCTGAAAGATTATGCTGATATCACTGCCGTCCTTACTTTACCGGAGTCTATTTTTGGGAATCCCGCTTATGCCAAATCTATTTTCGTTTTGCGAAAGCAAGCTGACTGTAAAGTGGAAACTTTTCTTTACCCCTTCTCAAGTTTGCAGGACGGAGCTGTTCTTGATGACTTTATTGAGAACTTTCAAAAATGGAAAATTGATAATATGCATTTATGAAATTTTATGATAGAATAAAAATAGATTATGAAAACGCTTCAGAGGTGAACTATGTCAAAAACGATTGCAATTAATGCGGGAAGTTCGAGTCTTAAATGGCAATTATACAGTATGCCAGAGGAAGAAGTTATTGCCAAAGGCTTGATTGAGAGAATCGGAATTGCAGATTCTGTTTCTACAGTTAAATTTAAGGGGCAGACAGAGACAGAGACAGTCGATATTGCTGACCACACTCAGGCTGTTAAAATTCTGCTGGATGACCTTATTCGTTTGAATATTATTTCTGATTATGAAGAAATTACAGGTGTTGGTCATCGTGTTGTAGCAGGCGGGGAGTATTTTCAGGATTCAGTTCTGGTCGATGAAAAAGTTATCGAGCAGGTTGAAGAACTGGGGCTCTTAGCGCCTTTACATAATCCGGCTAATGCAGCAGGTATTCGAGCTTTCAAAGAGATACTGCCTGATATTACTAGTGTTGTAGTTTTTGATACTGCCTTTCATACAACGATGCCTGAAGTAGCTTACCGTTATCCTATAGCTAATCGTTACTATAAAGAGTATAAGGTACGTAAATATGGCGCACATGGGACCAGCCATCAGTATGTTGCTCAAGAAGCAGCTAAGATATTAGGAAAGCCAATTGAGGATTTAAAACTGATTACCTGCCATATTGGTAATGGTGTTTCGATTACAGCAGTTGATGGAGGAAAATCAATTGATACGTCCATGGGCTTGACTCCTCTAGGAGGCGTTATGATGGGGACGCGCTCTGGAGATTTAGATCCTGCTATTATTCCCTTTTTGATTGACCGCGAACCAGAATTGGCTAATGCTGAAAAGATTCGTACGGTCTTTAATCGTGAGTCAGGACTTCTTGGAGTATCAGGAACGTCCAGTGATATGCGTGATATCATTGCCGGACAGGAAGCTGGAGATCATGATGCTGCTTTAGCGTTTGATATGTTTGTTGATCGATTGAAGAAGTATATCGGCCAGTATATTGCTGTTTTAAATGGTGTTGATGCTATTGTCTTTACAGCAGGTATTGGAGAGAATGCTCCAGAAGTCCGTGAGGCGGTAATTTCCGGTATAAGCTGGTTTGGCGCTGAGCTTGATTTGGAAAAAAATGCTTCTGGATCAGAAGGGATCATTTCAAAAGATGGTGCTAAGGTGAAAGTGCTTATTGTTCCGACAGATGAGGAGCTGGTTATCGCACGTGATGTCGAACGTTTGAAAAAAAGCTGAAAATTTTAAGATTGGGCATTATGTACCGCAAAGGCCTGAGTAAAATGATGAACTGTCGATAGCTGTATTTCTTTCAACCTGTTATTGCTTCTGCTTTGGTGCTGCGGGTTTTATGATAATTTTAGGCAGTTCTGGCTTATTGTGCTGTATGAAAAATAAAGAGCTCTGAATTTTTCAGAGCTCTTTAGCTTTAGCAATGGTTGCATCGATACTTGAAACAAGGCTGGCTGTAAACCCGGTCTTTTCGAGATCAAGGAGGCCTGTAATTGTAGTGCCTCCCGGGCTTGAGATTTTATCGATTAAGTCATTGGGGCTGTCTGTTCCGCCTAATAAATTTTGGCTGCTGGCCAAAACCGTCTGTGTCACAATTTCCAATGCTTGTTTTTTATTCAGGCCATGTTTGACGCCAGCTTTGGCTAAAGCTTCTATAAAAAGGTAAATATAAGCCGGACTGGATCCTGCCAAAGCTGTAAAGGTGTCAAAATCTTGTTCAGGAAGTTCAAAAGTAGTTCCGAAACTGTCTGTAATGGTTTTTGCGGTAGCCATCAGCTGATCGGAAACATACTGATTCCTGCAGATAGCTGTTGTACTTTTGAGTATTTGGGCATTGAGGTTGGGCATGATACGAATTAAAGGCAGAGTGGGTTGAGTGACTTGACTTAAACGTTCTAAACTGACACCGGCAGCCATTGATATCAAAGGCTTATTTATATTTAAATGGGCAAGAGCAATTTCTATCATCTGCGGTTTAAGGCCTAGGACAATAATATCCGCCTCATCAATCAGTTCTTGATGAGACTGAGCAGCGGCCACACCCAGTCGGTTAGCAACTGTCTGGCTGGCCTTGCTATCCCGTTCAGAGAGAATGACGGTAAAAGACTTGGCTTTCACCCCTTTTATAATGGCACTGGCCATTTTACCGGCACCGATAAATCCGATTTTCATAGTTTAGCTATTCCTTTCTCAAAATATAAAGTCATTTAAAAATCCGTATAAAAATGACGGCAAGTCCGAAATCTATGATTTCGCAGACGCCCCTCTGTCAGGACGACTAGAAGGGTGCAGCAGGCTGCAAAGCTTTCAGACGTCTACGGCTGACGGTAAGTCCGAAATCTATGATTTCGTCTTCAGCTGGAAAATATAAATTCACATAGTTTGTTACTCTTACTTTTGCAGTATTTAGGCTGTGTTTATTAATATGCTTTAATGGAATCAACTGTTGCACGGTCCAGCTTTTGGATAATAGCCTGCAAGAAAGCTTGTGCCTGCAGAAAATCATCCATAGCGTAAAGGCTCTGATGGGAATGGACGTAGCGGGCGCAGACACCAATTGTTGCTGATGGGATTCCTCCCAGCTTTAAATGAGCAGCTCCGGCATCTGTTCCCCCTTTGGCACAATAATACTGGAAATTGATGCCTGCTTCCTGGGCAGTGTTAATCAGAAATTCTCGCATATTTTTCAGCATAATATGCCCTGGATCATAAAAGCGCAGAAGAGTTCCCTTGCCGATAGCTCCCTGTTCCCCGTAGATATCTCCGGCAGGGGAACAGTCGACAGCTAGAAAAATTTCTGGCTGGAAGAGATTGGTCGAAACATGAGCACCGCGCAGTCCAACTTCTTCTTGTACATTGGCTCCTGCAATGAGCGTATTGTTCAGTTCTTTGTCTTTAACCGATTCAAGCAATTCTGTAACCATCAGCACGCCAAATCGATTATCCCAAGCCTTTGAAATAACATGTTTCTGATTGGCCGTCAAAACAGCCTCTGTCTGCGGGACAATGATATCGCCGGGCAGTAAGCCATAGCTTTCTGCCTCCTTTTTATCATTAAAACCGGCATCAAAAATCACATCTTCTATTTTAGGTAGAGCCGTATGATTGCCATTGCGCTGAAAATGTGGGGGCAGAGAGCCTGAAATAATCGGAATACTTCGGCCTGAACGGGTGTAGAGCGTAAAGCGCTGAGAGCTGACCACCAATGGATTCCAGCCGCCGATGGCTACAGCACGCAATGTCCCGTCAGGCTGGATATGGCTGACCATAAAACCAACTTCATCCATATGCGCAGCCACCATAACACGCGGAGCGTTTTCCGCAGGGCTGTTTTTAATTCCAAAAATCCCGCCTAATCCATCTGTTTCTATGTGATCGGTCAGCGGTGTCATTTTAGTGCGCAGAAAATCGCGTACAGGCTGCTCATAGCCGGCAATGCTATCCAGCTCGGTCACTTCCTTAATTTTTTGAAACAAATCTGCCATCTTCTTACCTCAATTCTTTACTTTCTATTTTAGCATCTTTTATGATAAAATAAAGATTATGAAAAATAAAAAAGGCATCCTTATTTCGGGGGCTGGTTTTTTAATGCTGGGCAGTGCTTTTTTGATTAAGGCAGCCTTGGAAAAACGCAGACAGATAAAAAAATATGAACTGGCACAGACAGAGCTGCGGCAATTTTTTGGCCGTTTTGGTGAAATTGCGGTGCTCTATATCAACGAAGCAGCGTCTGACAAGGAGACTATCCGCGGAGGTGCTGTGATGGCTGATGGAACCATTTATCATTTTCTTTACAAAGATGACGGCATTACGTTTCGTGAAGAAAAACAGTAGATTTTCCAGCGGTTTCAGCAGGTATAAGCAGGGTTTACTGGTTTTGTAATAGGAGATAATGAGTTAATGATTTTTACATATAATAAAGAGCATGTCGGTGATGTGCTGATGGTAATTGTTAAAGACCGCAAAGGAGCTGCACTTGCTGCTGAACGTAAAGGGCAAGTCGCGCGTGTTTTTCTTGCTGATACCGGCGAAACGGTTGCCTGGAATATTTTTACAGTTTCTGACTGGCTTACTATAAAAGGTCGGGGACAGGTTCTACTCTCAGATAAAGATGTGGCACTTCTCAATACGGTTCTTGCAGATGAAGGGTTCACAGAGTCTTTGATCAATGATTCTGCTTCTAAAGTTGTCATTGGTGAAATTACGGCAGCTGTTCCTCATCCAAAAAGCGATCATCTTACCATCTGTCAGGTTAGAGTTGGATCGGAAAGTTCGGTGCAAATCGTGGCTGGGGCACCAAATATCAGGGTTGGCTTAAAGACAGCTGTTGCTCTACCCGGAGCTATGCTGCCCAATGGCAGTTTGATTTTTTCAGGCAGCCTGCGCGGCCAAAAAAGTTTTGGCATGATGTGTTCACCTCGTGAACTGGCTTTGCCGAATGCTCCGCAAAAACGGGGAATTATTGAAATTTCTGGCAATGCCGAAGTTGGTGATGTTTTTGATGCTGCCAAACACTGGAATAATTAATTTTCTTCTTAGCCTGTCTCTGAAACTTGATTTTCAAGTTTCAGAGACAGGCTTTTCTTTTGTGTTGGCAAAAAATAATAAATAATGAAAATAAATAAAAAAATATGACAAAAAGATATTGAATTCGCTTTCGTTTAGTGGTAAAATATGGGTATATCGTGAAAGAGGTGAAAAAATATGAAACTAGCGACGCGAATTAATTCTTTTTTGCCATCTAATGCTAATGACCTGAATAAGGTCTTGGCACGCTTTAAAGCCCTGCAGCTAGATTATGTTGACTTAAACTTCCCGGAACATGTTGAAGGTTATCAGGCGGAAACGGTTAAGGCGATGCTGACAGCCAATCATTTAACAGTGAATGGCTTAGCCTTACGTTTTCGAGATCCTTTTATCAACGGTGAATTAGGGAATGCGGACTCTAAAGTTGCTCAGGCAGCCTTGCAGCTGTGTAAAGATGCGGCAGATTACTGTCGGCAGCTCGGCGGAAAGGTGATTACAATTTGGCTGGGTTATGATGGCTTTGATTATAGTTTTCAGATTAATTACCGCAAGGTCTGGGACCAATTGGTTCAGGCTTATCAGGAAATCTGTGATTATGCCAAAGATTTGCAAATCAGCATTGAGTATAAACCTTTTCAGCCGCGTGCGTATGCCTTTGTAGAGGGAATGGGTGTAACAGGGATGCTCCTGCATGATATTAACCGTCCTAATATAGGAGTAACTTTGGACTACTGTCACATGCTGATGAAGCATGAAAATCCAGCTTTTGCAGCCGATATTTTCGGCAGCCGGAAGGAGCTTTACGGGATTCATTTAAATGATGGATACGGCCTTAATGACGACGGGTTGATGGTAGGAACCGCTACACCTTTTAAGACACTGGAGCTTTTGTATTATCTGAAAAAACATGACTATTCAGGAGTGATTTATTTTGATACCTTTCCTGTTATTGAAGATGCTGAAGAGGAATGTGCCCGCAATATCGAAATGGTTCACTATCTGGACAGTTTGATTAATCAAGTCGGCTTGGATTACATTCAATCTGTCATTGATAAAAATGATGCTGTTGCGGCCAGCAAGCTGATGTTAGATTTTTTTAAGGGAAGAAAAAATAAATAATAAATTGAGGTGATTATTATGGCTGATTACAAAGCTACTGCTCAAGGGATTTTAACCCATATTGGCGGAGCTGAGAATGTCGTAAACATGTCTCACTGCGCAACGCGGCTGCGTCTGAATTTAAAAGATGCTTCACTGGCGGATGACGATGCTGTGCAGAATGTTAACGGGGTAGTCAATGTTATCAACAAAGCAGGGCAGTATCAAATTTTGATTGGTACCGAAGTGCCGCATGTTTACGATGAATTTGAAACATTGGTAAAAGGGAGCGGACAAGCTGAATTGGATGAAAGCAGCAGTCAGGGCGGCAGTGTTATCAGTAAAGTTTTTGCCGCTATTTCAGGTATCTTTGCGCCCTTGCTGCCGGCTTTGGCAGGGTCAGGAATTTTAAGAGGGCTGCTGATTTTGTCCGTGCAGTTAGGTTTTATTGCTGAAGGGAGCGGCACCTATACTATTCTTTATGCTGCTTCTATGGCTGTCTTTTATTTCCTTCCGGTTCTGCTTGCTTTTTCATCTGCCAGACGTTTTGGGGCCAGTCCTTATATTTCGGCCTTAATTGGAGCAGCCCTGCTGCACCCTGATTTTATTTCCTTAATGGGAAATACCGGAAACGGGGCTATGTCTAATTTCTTTGGAATTCCTGTGGTTCTGATGAACTATAATTCAACAGTTGTTCCAATTATACTAGCTATCTGGGCCTACTCCTACCTATATAAATGGCTGGATAAGCATATTCCGGAAACTTTAAAACTGGTCTTGGTTCCTCTGGTTTCTCTGGCCGTTATGGTGCCTTTAACTGTTATTGTTATTGGACCGATAGGCGTTTACAGCGGAGAATGGATAGCCCGTGCAGTCAATTATCTGATTGAAAGAAGCGGACTCTTAACAGGCGTTTTAATCGGCGGCGGCTGGAGTGTTCTTGTCAGTTTCGGTATTCATTGGGCGGTTAACCCGATTATGATTAACAACATTTCACAGGTTGGCTACGACTATATCTGCCCGCTTACTTTTGCCTGTAACTTTGCCGTTATCGGTACTGCCTTTGGGGTTTGGCTCAAGGCCAAGGATAAAAACTTGAAAAATTTTGCAATGACAGGTGTTGTAACGATTGCCTTGTCTGCTATAATCGAGCCAACTTTATTTGGTATGTTGGTTAAAAACAAGAAATTATTTTTAGCACAAATTATTGCCGGTGCAGTAGGCGGAGCTTATCTTGGTTTTATGAAAGTAGTCACTAACGCCTTTGTTTTTGGCAGTGTGACAACTTTCCCAGCCTTCATTGAAAGCAGCGCCAATGTTATTAACGGCGTTATCGGCCTGGGGATTTCTGTCCTTGTCGGTGCAGTTCTTGGTTTTATTTTTACTGATAAGGAAGACAAGCTGGCTTAAGTTATATGAAATAATTTTCTGAATATGGTATCATGGTTAGCGAGGTGAACGCAATAAATGATTCCATATGAAAGACAACAAAAGATACTGAGTTTGTTGAAAGATACCGAGTTAGTTAAATTTGATGAGATTCAAGCTGTTTTTCCAAAGGTTTCAGCTTCAACTCTCCGCCGCGATTTAAAAGAGCTGGAGAAAAACAATAAGGTTGAGTACCTTTCCGGAGGAGCTATCAAAATGGTTTCTACTGTTGGGGAAATCCCTATTACAATGCGAAATACACTGAACCACGAAGAAAAGGAACAAATTGCTGTTCTGGCCGCCAAACAGATCCAGGATGGCGATGTGATTTATCTGGATTCCGGTTCAAGCTGTTCATTGCTGTTTGAAAAAATTCTGACCAAACGGATTACTATTTATACCACTAATACAGATATTTTTTCGATAAAGGGCGAAATTTTGGCAGAAATTATTATGCTGGGCGGACAGTTTAATCCGATTAATTCATCGGTCAGCGGGGCCTTAACGGAAGTTAATTTGCAAGATATTTATTTCAGCAAATCTTTTCTGGGGGTGAATGGCATTGATGAGAAATTTGGAGTTACGACACCGACGATTGCCGAAGCAGCGAAGAAAAAATTGGTAAAAGAGCATTCTGACAATGTCTTTCTTATGTGTGACAGTTCAAAATTTCACAATCTCTCTAATGTTAAGGCCTTTGATTTGCAGGATGTCACGGTTATTTCTGACCGTTTTGATGAGAGGATCAGCAAATTGGTGCCCTTGATTGCTGATTAACTGAAGTGCAGCTTATCTTAAAACAGCAAGGGGATGGACTTCTGTCCATTCCCTTGCTATTTATTAATGAATCTTTTTAATATTTTCTATGCAGCCAGCTGCTGCAATTTTTATCTTGCTCAGGCATAGTTTCTTCCCTTTTTACGAATAATAAATCAGGAGGGAAAAATATGTATAATAAAGTCATTATCATCGGCCGTCTGACAGCAGCCCCTGAGCTGGTTAAGACGGCTACCAACAAATCTGTCACACATGTGACTCTGGCTGTGAACCGCCGTTTCAAGAAGCAAAATGGTGAACGAGAGGCAGATTTTATCAGTACCGTTGTTTGGGGCCGGCTGGCCGAAACCTTGGTTTCTTATGCTGGCAAAGGCAGTCTTATATCGCTGGATGGCGAACTGAGAACACGCAAATATGAAAAAGATGATCGTACCA
This sequence comes from Streptococcus huangxiaojuni, assembly GCF_040930515.1. Taxonomy (NCBI): domain Bacteria; kingdom Bacillati; phylum Bacillota; class Bacilli; order Lactobacillales; family Streptococcaceae; genus Streptococcus; species Streptococcus huangxiaojuni. Next base: position 5,415 of record NZ_JBFQEG010000019.1, on the reverse strand, counting down.
ACTATGTGACTGAGGTGCTCTGCCACTCATTTCAGCTTTTAGAAAGCCGAGCGCAGCGGGCGGTACGGGAGAACAACAGTGCAAATGACTTGACAGACTTGGTTTTAGCAGAGGAGGAGCTTCCTTTTTAACTCATCGGTAGGGACAAAGAAAGAGTAAATGGGTTCTGACAGTCCGTCTGCCATAATTTATTTAATAAGGTCTGTCTGGCATTATATGCTGAATATCAAACAGGAATAGAGCAGTGAAATCAGTTTCTCTGAAACCATGATTTTCTGCTGTTCCTGTTTTTTTAATAAGAAAGTAAAACTTTTATTGTTTAAAAACAAATCTCCCTTGGGGAAAGGGCAGAATTTTGCTATACTAGAAGGAAACGGTTTTGAAGCAGCATATAGCAAAGGCGTCAGGGGAAAGGAGAGTCTCCATGTGCATAATAAAGAGAGGATTTAGAATCACTTAAAGAAAAGACAAAACATGTTATAATAAAGATACATTATTCACAAGCGAAAACAGATTCAGAATGCCGAAAAAGACGAAAGGCTGGAGCAGATGGAGCGATTATCTGAAATTTTCGCTTGCTGGAGGTAAAGTCGTTCTCTTGTTTGACAAAGAGCGAAGCCGTGGAGAGATTTACCGGTATTTTCATTTATAAATGAGTAATGGACTGTATCAGAGCAAGAGTGAAACTATTACGGGATTCTGTCCTGTTCTCTAGCCGTCTGAACTTAACAGCCTGCCGCACCCTTCTAGTCGTTCTGGCAGAGGTGTGCAGACGAAATCATAGATTTCTGGCTTACCGTCATTTCTTTTTTCGTTCTAATGGGTTTTGTATCTTATGGGGGTGTGGGATGAGGCTGCATTTAGATTATAAAAAAGCTTTCTTTTTGCTTGTCGGGATAATGTCTGTTTTGATGATTGGACTTATCTATATCCGGGGGACGGCTTCGCCTGCTGTTGCCGGCCAAAAGAAGATTGGTGTGACTTATATGACCATGAATAATGATTTTTATAAAATCTTAAATGCTGAAATAAAAAAAAGTGTCAGTGAGCATCAAGATATTTTGTATGTCAGAGATCCAGAGCTTGATGAAATTAAGCAGAGTGAACATATTGCTTACTTTATTGAACAAAAAGTAGATGTTATAGTCATCAATCCGGTTAAAAGTGACAGCAGGCCAGTGATTGGTGCGCTGAAAAAAGCTCAGAAGAAGGGAATTAAGATTGTAGCTGTTGATACACAGTTACAGGGAATTAAAGCGGACTCGACAATTGTTTCGGATAATTATCAAGCTGGCGTGCTGAATGCGCAGAACATGATGGCTGTTCTTAAGCAAGCTGATATTTTACTTTTAGAGCATTCGAACACTGTTTCTGCTACTGAAAGGATTAAAGGCTTTTTGGATACAATTGCCGGACGGGATAGTTACCGTGTTGTTGCCCGCAAGGATACGCTCGGCCAGACAGAAGTAGGTTTGCCTGAGGTTAGAGAAGTTATTGAGCAGGGGACATCATTCAATGTGGTTATGGCCCTTAATGACCGCAGTGCTTTAGGAGCGCTTGCAGCTGTAAAAGAAACAAAATTATCGGAAAAGGTCTATATTTACGGCATTGACGGTTCTCCGGATATGAAAAACTTACTAGCCGGGACGAATGATGTTCAGGCTACTGTCGCCCAGTCTCCAATAGAAATGGGGGAGAAAACAGCTGAGGTTATCTACCTTTTAGCTGCCAATAAAGCTGTTAAGCAAAAATATACGATACCCGTCGAGCTGATTAGTAAGGAAACAATTGGGCAGTTTGACATTACGGGGTGGCAGTGATGAATAATATCAAGATTATCAGATACAGTAAACTTGCCCTAATTCTAATCAACTTGATTGCCATTGTCTACAATGCTTCTCTTTATCTTTTTACGACAAATTACATTGTTGCAAAAGGGTTGTCGCATGACTTATTGGGGAAATTAGACCGCATCCCTAATGCACCGGTCAGTGTTTTTTTTACAACGATTCTCCTTTATGCGGCTCTTTTGCTGGTTATGGCTTATCGAGACCGGCAGGAAAAGTACCGGCTGTCGATTTATGATGGGCTGTCTGTTCTGGAAGTTATCCTCATGCTGGCTGTTTTTATAGCCTCGCAGTCCTCCTACAACGGCTTGATTTTACTAGTGTTTACGGATATTTTTTACAGCTCTAAAGAATTTGGTTCTTCTAAAGGCGGGAAGTCTTGGCTGGCTTTTATTTTCTTCAGTTTTGCCGCACTGTTACTGTCCAATTATGACATATTATCGCTTTTTGTTCGGCTGCCTTCTTTAGAGACTTTTATCAGCTTTTATCCCCGATCGACCCGGATGGCGATTTTATTTTTTAAAAACTTTTTAGTTTCTCTCAATATGGTTGTCTTTATTACCTCTCTTTTATCCTATATTATGTACGCTGTTACACAAAGACATAATGTTGAAGAAGAACTGAAAATGGTTTCTAAAGTTAATACGGAATTAAACAGTTATGTGGCACTGACAGAGAAAATTGTTGAAGATCGTGAGCGTAAGCGTATTGCCAGAGAGATACATGATACATTGGGGCATGCTTTAACTGGGATCTCAGCTGGAATTGACGCCGTCAAAGTTTTGGTTGATTTGGATCCGTCCAGAGCTAAAGAGCAGCTGCAAAATATGTCTTTGGTCGTGCGTGATGGAATCCGAGATGTCAGAGGTTCGCTTAGCAAACTGCGCCCAGGGGCTTTAGAAAACGGCAGTTTAAAAGAAGCCCTGCTGCAAATGATAAAAGAATACGAAGCCATTTCCCACCTGCAGATTGAGCTGTATTACCGCTGGGATAAGGTTGATTTGGATAGTATGAAGGAAAATGTGGTTTTTCGTGTTATTCAGGAATCCATTACTAATTCTTTACGGCACGGGCACGCCAGTAAAGTGGTGATTCACCTGCTTAATCAGGAAAAATATATTATCAGTATTCAGGATAACGGTATAGGCTTTACTGAATTAAGCTACGGTTATGGACTGAAGCAGATGCAGGAACGCTTAGCTGTTGTCGGCGGCAGTGTCCGATTTGAAAATAGGAATGGTTTTTTCACTTGGATAGAAATTCCTAAAAGAAATGGAGAAATAGATGATTAAAGTAATGGTTGTCGATGATCAGGAGCTGATTCGTGAATCACTTAAAATCATTTTATCAGCTTTTACAGACATTGAAGTTCTTGCTGCTGTGAATGACGGAGAAGATGTTTTGGAGGCGATTCATCATAATAAACCTGATGTTATTTTAATGGACATCAGAATGCCTAAAATGGATGGAGTTCTCTGTACAAAACTGGTCAAGGAGACCTACCCGGACATTAAAATTATTGTTTTGACAACTTTTGATGATGATGAGTTTATCTTCAGTGCCTTAAAATACGGAGCTTCCGGCTATATCCTTAAAGGGGTTTCGACAGAAGAACTTCATCAGGCGATTCAAACGGTTTATAATGGCGGTGCGATGATTAACCCTGATATTGCCACTAAGGTCTTTAAACTTTTTTCACAAATGGCGCATTCCAATATAGATATCACTGTTGAGGAAAAACATGTGAAAGACATGAGCCGGACTGAGTGGCGGATTATTCAGCAGATAGGCTTTGGACTGACAAATAAAGAAATCGCAACAAAACTTTTTTTATCGGAAGGGACGGTTCGCAATTATCTATCAATCATTTTATCCAAACTGAACCTGCGTGACCGTACACAATTAGCACTTTGGTCTGTGCAGACCGGTGTCACTATGAAGGATTTTGATCAAAATGACTAATATCATAAAACGACTTACCCAGCGAAAATTTTGGCTTTCTTTGCTGCTGCTTGCTGTACTTGTCCTTCTGTCTGCTCTATATTTTTGGCAGAACAGGACAATTGTCATTCGTTTAGGTGTCTATTCCGGCAGCAGTTGGGATGTCCCTAATAATAAGGATAATCGGGTTATTGATTCAGCAATTGCCGCTTTTGAAGCAGAGCACCCTAATGTCAAAGTGGTCTATGAGAGCGGCATCCCTAAGGATGATTATTCTTCTTGGCTGTCAGACAGTATGTTACAAGGAAAGCAGCCTGATCTTTTTATGGTGCCGGAAGATGATTTTAGTTTGTTGTCTTCTGTTGGTGCTTTAAAAGATTTGTCTTCATTGATTCAGAGTGATTTAAACAGGGCAAACTATTACAGTTCAGCTCTAAAGGCCGGACAGTATAACGGTCGGTATTATGCTTTGCCTTTTGAGACTAACCCAGTTATGATGTGTGTCAATAAAGATTTACTTGAAAAAGAGGGTCTGTCTCTTCCTGATAAGGACTGGACCTTGGCAGACTTTTATCAGATATGCCGGGCTGTCACCAAAGATACTGACGGTGATGGCCTTATTGACCAATACGGCAGTACAGATTATACATGGCAGGAAGCCCTGCTTGCCTATGGCGGCGAGATTTACGATCAAGACAGTAATCAGTTAACCATCGCCAATGCTAATATGCGTCAGGCACTGTCTTTTATTTCCAAGCTGGATGCCTTAAACAATAATATTAAAGTCTCTTCCGATGATTTTGACCAGGGAAAAGTTGCCTTTTACCCGATGACATTAGCGCAGTACCGTACTTATAAGCCTTACCCTTATCATGTGGCAAAATATTCCAGTTTTTCTTGGACCTGCATACAGATGCCTACGGAAGGAGAAAGCGGCAATGCCACCCAGCTTCAGACTTCACTTTTTGCTATGTCAGCTAAGACACGGCATTCCGATTTGGTATGGGATTTTTTAAAAATTCTTTCCAGCCGTCCGGAAATTCAGCAGGAATTAGTGAATAAATCGCAAGGAATGTCTGTTTTGCAGCCAGTTATGACCAGCTCAAAAACTCAGGCGGCACTGAATTCGGATGATTTTGGGGCAAACTCTTTAAGTGTTGCGACCCTCAACCAAATGATGACAGGAGCTAAGGTCACCTCCAGATTTAAACACTATGACGATGTCTTGGTGAAATTGGACTATCTTATTGAGCAGGCGCTTGCTGCCAAAACTATAGATAGTGAGCTCTGGTCAATCCAGAGGTCTGTTGAGGAAGAACTGGATGATTAAAGCAGAACAGCTGATTGATCGACAGACATAAGACAACTAGGCCAGAGCTTGTCCTAAGCCCCCTTTCTTTGTTCCCCGCGTGAAGTTATGACTATTTTGGATGTGAAAATACTAAGGGGCTGGGCAAAAACTAGCTTCAGTACACAAAAAAAAACGGGCATTTCCGCAGTTGAACAGCTCCCTGTCAAGTGGACAGTCAAATAATAAAAATAGTTAAGCAACCTGATTCCTAAATTCCAAAGGAGTCAGGTTGTTTAGTTTGGCTTGATAGCGTTGAGTATTGTAAAAATGGATATA
>NZ_JBFQEG010000018.1:0-41328 GCF_040930515.1 Streptococcus huangxiaojuni | reverse complement strand
CATGACACAGACATCAAGTTTGGTAGAGCTAACGTCTAAACCGACAAAACATTTCATTTGGAAGGTCTCCTTTCAATTGGATTTGGAAGTTTTCTTGACTACTGTAAGGTTCCCCAGAAACACCTTGCACCAACAGCCTCGCATAAGAGAATTCTAGTCACTGGCTCAGCTGCCGCCTGTACCCTACTAGGTACAGAAGTGAGCTTAGTGGAAACAGCTAGTGTGTTGGAAGTAGGGACAAGGCTTGGGTAACAGACTTTAAAATGAAGTCTAAGCAACAAGGAGAGAAAGAAACAACCATGAGTCCATTCCATGACTCTATTGTTCTGGAAAACCTTGCAATAGTCAAGTTAACGTTATAACAATGATTAAAAACTTGGGATAGAAAAATCCCCATAAACTTATTTTACGAGGAGATGACTAATGCCAGATAGAGAACTACTACCGATAGGAACCGTTGTCAGAGTTAAGGACAATGCCCAAAGCTTGATGATCAGCACTCTTTTGCCCATTACAAACAAGAATGGGAAGGAAGGCTACTTTGATTTTGGAGCAGTCCCCCTTCCCTTGGGTGTTATCAGTCAAGAGCCGGCTTTTTTAACAGAGAAGATATTGAGGAAATCCTATTCTTAGGCTATATTGATGCCAGCTTCCAGCAGATTTCGACAAACTATGATGACCTTATAGAGCAGATTGACTACCCGAAATTTACGGTAGAAGAATACAATAAGTCTTAGAAAAGAGTCTTTAAAACAGTGATGTTTTGGCGCAACCGCGCCTTTTTTCTGTTTTACTCTTTATCTCAATAACCAGCGGCTGAGCTTAAAGGTACGGGAGCTGGCTTTGGGGGATGAACTCAGTATGGCTGGGCTCCTCATCAAGGTCTATGATGAAGAGCTGTGGGTGAGCGGGGCCTTTCAGGTTTCAGAGGCTCTGGCTGCAATGCCGCAGTCCCATTATGGTTTTTATGAGGGCTATCCGGACTACCACCGCTCGCCCCGCATCATCTACCGGAGCTCGGAAGATCCGGTGACCATCAATGCGCCGGAAAAGGAGCCTAAAAAGCCGGAAGACGGGCTTTTGCGCCTGATTCTGCCGCCTTTGGTTATGGTGTCGCTCTTGATTGTCATCTCTATCATTCAGCCTCGTGGGATCTATATCATCATCACCATGGCCATGTCCACGGTGACGGTGATTTTTGCCATAAGCAACTACTTTAAAAGGCGCCGGCAGTATAAGCGGGATAAGAAAGACCGGGTCGCCCACTATCAGCGCTACTTATCCGATAAGGCTGTGGAGCTGGAAGGCTTAGCCAGAAGCCAGCGTCAGGGCCAGTTCTATCACTATCCGGATCCGGTGACACTGGATAATCTGGCGGCTCAGTACCACCACCGGATTTATGAAAAGACCCTGCAGCAGTTCGATGCGCTGCACTACCGTCTGGGTCTGGGCGAGGTGGCGACCAGCTATCCGCTCAAGTACAGTCAGACGGAGCGGAGCGGTCAGACCGACCCTCTGGCGGCGCAGGGCTATCAGCTTTACCAGAAGAGCCGTAGGCTGTCGGATCTGCCCATTGTGGCTAATCTCATGCAGGGACCTGTGGGCTATACGGGTCCCAGAGCCTTAGTTTTGGAGCAGCTTCAGCTGATGGTGCGTCAGCTGGCCTTCTTTCATTCTTATCATGACCTGCAGTTTGTGGTGGTGCTTCCAGAAGAGGAGGTGTCCCAGTGGTCCTGGCTGCGCTGGCTGCCGCATGCTAAGCTCCAGGCGCTCAATGTTCGGGGGCTGGTTTACAACCAGCGGACCCGGGATCAGGTCTTAACCAGTCTCAACCAGATGTTAAAGGTGCGTCAGGCAAGGCAGCAGGAAGGGCAGAAGGAGCAGACGCTCTTTACGCCGCACTATGTGGTTTTGATGACGGATCGGACCCTAATCATGGATCATGTGATTATGGAATTCTTCACAGAGGACCCGACGGCTCTGGGCTGTTCCTTGGTCTTTGTGGAGGATGTGCTGTCCAGCCTGTCTGAGAATGTGCAGACCATCATCACCATCAAGGACCGCAACAAGGGGGAGCTGGTCTTGGAGGAAGGGGAGCTTCGGGCGGTGCCTTTTGCCTTGGACCATTTTCCGGCTGATTATGATAAGGAAGCCCTGTCCAGACGCTTGGCGCCTCTCAATCACCTGCAGAATCTGAAAAGCACGATTCCAGAGACGGTTTCCTTCTTGGAGCTTTATGGTGTGGAGACGGTCAGTGAGTTAGGGATTGCCGAACGCTGGGCTTTGCATGCGCCCCACCGGACCTTATCGGTTCCTTTAGGGCTGAGGGGTCAGGAGGATGTGGTGGCGCTGGATTTGCATGAGCAGGCGCACGGGCCGCACGGTTTGATTGCGGGGACTACAGGGTCAGGGAAGTCGGAGCTGATTCAGTCTTATATTTTAAGCTTAGCGGTCAGCTTTCACCCTTATGATGTGGGCTTTCTCTTGATTGACTATAAAGGAGGAGGGATGGCCCATCTCTTTAAGGACCTGCCTCATCTTTTAGGGACGATTACCAATCTGGACGGGGCTCAGTCCAGGCGGGCTTTGATTGCCATCGATGCGGAGCTGAAGCGGCGTCAGCGGCTCTTTTCTCAGTACGGGGTCAATCATATCAATGCTTATCAGAAGCTTTATAAGGAAGGGGAGGCTGCAGAGCCTCTGCCTCATTTGTTTCTCATCAGTGATGAGTTTGCGGAGCTGAAGGCCAACCAGTCGGACTTTATGGATGACTTGGTGTCGACGGCCCGTTTGGGGCGGTCTTTGGGGGTGCATTTGATTTTAGCGACCCAGAAACCGTCAGGGGTGGTCAACGATCAGATTTGGTCCAATGCGCGCTTTAAGATTGCTTTGAAGGTGGCCAACCGTCAGGATTCCACGGAGATGCTCAAGACGCCGGATGCGGCGGAGATTACCCAGACCGGCCGGGCTTACTTACAGGTGGGCAATAATGAAGTGTATGAGCTCTTTCAGTCAGCCTGGTCAGGTGCTGCCTATCAGCCGGAGAAGGCGGCTCAGGGGATAGTGGATCAGACGATTTATGCCATCAATGGCTTGGGCCAGTATGAGCTTTTAAACCATGACTTATCCGGTTTAGACGGCGCCCAGAGTATCGAGGAGGTGCCGACAGAGCTGGAGGCAGTGGTGGCTGAAATCGGTTCTGTAGCGGCTAGGGAACACATTGGTGAGCTGACCAAACCTTGGAGATGCTCAAGACGCCGGCAGATGTAAAAGCGGCCAATTAAAAATTGAAAATTGAAAAAAATTACAAATAACCTCTGTGAGCAAAAGTCCTTTTCTTTCTATATATTTTTGGTATAATGTGAAAGGAGAAGATGTACAGACAGATAAAAATAGTTTCTTAGGGCTATTTATAAGTTTTTTCTTAAAATGATTCTGATTATCAGCCGATAAAAAATGGTTCTCGGCTCATTTTTTTGGAGTTATTTTAAGGAAAAATCATTAGAAAAATGTTATAATGTCATATAGTAGCAATATAATAAGACATTTTTTCGAATAGATAGTTATAAGAAAAAATAATTTAAGGAGAATTTCATGTCTTACAAGAGAAAATTATTAGCATTACTGACTATTTCAGGCTTGATTTTATCAGAAGCATCGGGCTTAACCCAAGTATCCTCTATTATTGCAGATGATACACCGGCAGAAACCACGACGACAACCACGACTACGACAGAAGAGGAAACTGCTGAAGAAGAAGCTGCAACGGATCCTGATACAGATGCGGATGCTTCTGAAGACGATGCAGATGGGGCTGATACTGATACAGCGCCTTCCGCTGAGGAAGCTCCTGCAGCCGATACAACGGAAAGCACAACCACGACGACTACGACAGAGACAACAACCTCAGCAACGACTGCTGCAGAAAAGGAAACAGCTCCTAGTACAAACTCCGGAGTTGCTAAAACAGAAAAAAAATCAGGCAGTCAGCCTGGCTCAGATAAAGCTTCCGCAGCCGGAAACGAGGCGGCTGCCAATCCCTTGGGAGGCAATCCTTTATCCTCCTTTGGTCTGCCGTTTTTATCTGATGGCAGTGAGATTGCTGATGCTACAACCACTAATCGTGCATATGTAGAACACTGGACAGGCGATGATGCCTATACGCATAATTTGCTGTCGCACCGTTACGGGATTACCGCAGAGCAGCTGGACGGCTATCTGGCTTCGACGGGAGTCGCTTATGACAAGAACCGTATCAATGGTGAAAAGCTGCTGGAATGGGAAGAAGCCAGTGGACTGGATGTCCGCGCTATCGTTGCTATTGCTATGGCTGAAAGTTCGCTTGGCTCAGCAGGTGTTGCGGCTCTTCCTGGTTCAAATGTATTTGGCTATGGGGCTTTTGACAGTAATCCCGAGAATGCAGCTAACTACAATGATGATAAGGCTGTGCGTGAGCTGACTAAAGTCACAATTATTCAAAATAAAAACACAACATTTAAACGGCAGGATGATAAGGCTAAGAAACTCGCTTTAGGCCAGTTGGATACGGTTGCTGACGGCGGTGTTTACTTCACCGATACTTCCGGGACAGGGAAAAAACGTGCTGAAATCATGGAAGATCTAGACGAATGGATCGATAAACACGGCGGCACCCCTGAAATTCCAGCTGAACTGAGAAATATCTCCGGAGTGACTTATGCGGAAATTCCAGCTGGCTACAGTATTTCCGAAGCTGTTAATGCAGCTGGCTATATTGCTGCAAGCTATCCTTGGGGTCAATGTACTTGGTATGTCTTTAACCGTGCTGAGGAATTGGGATATCGGTTTGATGCCTATATGGGCAATGGAGGCGACTGGCAGCATAAGTCAGGCTATGTGACAACCCATCAGCCTGAAGTCGGTTATGCTGTTTCATTTGCGCCAGGTCAAGCCGGTGCTGACGGTACTTATGGCCATGTAGCTATTGTTGAAGAAGTTAAGGAAGATGGTTCAATCCTGATTTCTGAATCCAACGCTCTGGGTCTCGGAGTGATTTCCTACCGCACCTTCTCGGCTGCACAGGCGAAACAGCTGACCTATGTAGTTGGTCAGAAAAATTAATCTGCTCAATCAATTTGAAAATAGCAAAAAGACTGGCAATAAGCCAGTCTTTTTGCTAAGTAAGGAGACTACTATATATGATTAATGCAAAAAATAAAGTAGTAGAATTCCATGGAGACAATATCCATTATATTACGTTTGGTTCTGGTGAAAAATTTCTTCTTTTAATACCCGGTCTTGGTACAGAGTGAATAAAAGGGAAAGCTAAACAAATGGCCTTTTTTTATAGAAAATTCGCTAAAAATTATAAAGTACTGATATTTGATCACCCAAACACTATTGAAAGAAGCTATCAAATACAGGATATGGCCCAAGAGATTGCTTATTGTTTGAATAAATTAAATATACATAAAATTGATGCTGTAGGTGTTTCGCAAGGCGGTATGATAGCTCAGTCCCTAGCAATAAATTATCCAGATTTAATTGAACATCTTGTTTTGGTTGCAACAACTGCTAGAAATAATATGAAGCAAAATGATGTTATCAATAATTGGATAGCATTAGCTGATAAGGGAGATGTAAAAGCTTTATTATCAAATATGATTGATAATGTCTATTCAAAACAATATTTAAAAAAGCATAAGCTTATCCATGTTGCTCTAAAATATATGGTTAAGGTAAAAGATTTAGAGAGATTCAGTATTCTTGCAGAATCTTGTTTAACATTTGATGTCTATGAGCAATTAAGTGATATAAAATCAAAAACATTAGTCATTGGAGCAATGTTAGACAAGGTTATTCCAGTAGAATACTCAGATGAATTAGCGTCAAGAATTAATTGTAAAAAAATAATTTTTAAAAATTCAGGGCACGCTATTCATCAAGAAATTTCCGATTTTAATAAAATAATTTTAAGGTTCCTGCTCTCAACCTAAATAAACCAAAAAAGTTAAAACGAGAGGAAATGATGAGGCAAAATATTGCCCTCACTTTCTTATTTCTGTGGATGAACAAATATCTGATTAAGGAAGTTAATCCGTTCTAGCCGTTCTGACAGGGGTGCGCAGCCGAAATCATAGATTTCGGACTTACCGCCAGCCGTAAACGACTGAAGGCAGACAAAAATCCTAACCTCTCAAATCATTGCTTGTAGTATAAACAAGACGCAGTAGCCTAGCGGCATTTTAGTCGCTTTTTCAAAGCTTTAAAATGTCTGCTAGGCTTTGCGGGGGCGAGACATCGAACTTTACGGTCTGGGGTTCTGTCTCGCTCCCTAGTCGTCTTGGCAGAGGGGCGCCTACGAAATCAAAGATTTCTGGCTTACCGTCATTTTTGCTTTGCTCTTTTAACGGCCTTTGTATCTTGATGAACTGAACACGGGCTAAACGCTGCGGGAAAAAGATGTCCTGACTTAGAATCTGGCGATTCGTCAGTCAGTCCCCTATTTTCCTTTTGCGTTCTTCACGCCCTTTGTATCTTGTTTTAGATAGCGGCAAAAATTGTTTCGACTTCGGCTGCTGTTTTTGCTCGGGCGACCGCACCTCTGATTTTGGCTGCGCCGGCGGTGCCGCGTAAATAGTGAGGTGCTAAGCCGCGGAATTCGCGGACCGCAATTTCTTCGCCTTTGAGGTCGACCAAGCGTTTGAGATGGTCGCGGGCAATGGCGAGCATTTCTGTAAAAGGCAGATCCGGCAGAATGTCGCCGGTTTCGAAGTAATGATTGATTTGGGTGAAAATATAGGGATTGCTGCGGGCACCTCGGCCGATCATGACAGCATCAGCACCGACTTCTTCGATCATGAACTGTGCATCCTGAACGGAGCGGATATCACCGTTAGCAATAAAGGGGATGCGCTGAATGGCCTTAGCTACTTTTGCCAGTGTGTCATGGTCGCACTTGCCGGTGTACATCTGTTCACGTGTACGGCCATGCATGGCTAAAGCAGCAGCTCCTGCACTTTCGGCTGCCAAGGCATTTTCGACAGCCAAACTGGGATCGGCCCAGCCCGTCCGCATTTTAACAGTTAAGGGAATATCCAGAACGGATTTGACCGCTGTAACAACAGAATAAATCTTTTCTGGGTCTTTCAGCCACATAGCACCGGCTTCGTTTTTGACGACCTTATTAACCGGACAGCCCATGTTGATATCGACAAGGTCAGCTTTTGTATTTGTCTGAATGAAGTCAGCGGCCCTGGCCAAGCTCTCTCCGTCATTGCCAAAGAGCTGAATGGATACAGGGTGTTCACCTTCATCAATGTGCAGCATGTGCAGGGTTTTGGTGTTGTTATACTGGATTCCTTTATCAGAGACCATTTCCATAACAACCAGCCCCGCTCCAAATTCCTTAGCAATTGTCCGAAAAGCAGCATTAGTGACACCGGCCATAGGAGCCAGAACAGTGCGGCGGGGAATGGTTACCTGACCAATCTTAAATGAGGGCTTAAGCTTTATCATCAATCATCTCCTCTAAATCTTTTTCTGTAAATATATAATGCTGGCCGCAGAACTGACAGGTAATTTCAGCACCGCGGTCTTCCTGCAGCATTTGCTGTAGTTCTGTTGTGGCTAGAGCAGACAGTGCATTTTTGAACCGCTGCTGTGAACAGTCGCAGTTGAAGCGCAGCTCGGTTTCCGCCAAACGTTTATAGGCATCGTCTTCGTAAAGTGCAGCCAGCAGTGCCTCGATATGATTTTCTGAGGCCAGCAGGCTTGAAATCGCCGGCATGTTTTGAATCCGTTTTTCAAAGCGGGCAATATCCGCTTCTGGAGCGCTGGGCAGAGCCTGCAGCATAAACCCGCCTGCGACTTGGACCTGATCGTCTTGGTCCAGCAGGACATTGAGCCCAACCGCTGATGGGGTTTGCTCACTTTCTGTAAAATAATAGGCCAGATCTTCACCGATTTCTCCGGAAATCAGAGGCGTCGTTGATGTGTAGGGATTGCCTGTACCATAGTCGGTAATAACCACAAAATGACCTCTTCCCATTAAAGGGCCGACGATGACTTGGCCGTCTGCTGTTTTCTTGAGGTCAATTCCGGTATTTTGAATATAGCCTTTAACATTCCCTTTACTGTCTGCGACGGAAATAATATGGCCGAGCGAACCATCACCGATAATTTTCAGGGTGACCTGACTGTCGCCCTTTTGGTTGGCAGCCAGTATCTGATTGGCGATTAAGGCACGGCCTAAGGCGAGGGTGGAGCTGGCCAAAGTATGATGTTTTTGCTGGGCTGTCTGTACGGTCTCTGTACAGTCAAGGACATAGGCACGGAAAGCCCCGTTTTCTGAAATAGTTTTAATGATTTTATCCATAAGATTATTTTAACATAAAAGGTCCCAAAAGAAGCGGGAGTGAGACTGAAAAAAGACTGATTGTACTGTTAACTGACGAAAGCCTTTGCGGCAGGATTTATCTGAGGAAGGCTCTGTGATTTTATTTCTTGTCTGAAAAGGGGCTGAGAGCAAAAGCTCTGTTTTTTGTTCCAAGAAAAAACAAGCTTATTCCTATATGCGAAACAAGCTTGTTTTAAGAACTGGCTGCAATGCTAGTTTGTTTTTTCTTCGTCTGGGCTTTCAACGTCCTGCTGGGTTTCTTTTCCCTGATTGAGCAGGGCCTGGACGATTTTTTCGTCACGGAGTTTGACTGAATCATTGATGGTTTCAGCTGATTTGATAATAGCTGATTCCAGCTGTGCCCGCTGTTTGCGTCCGCTGTCAATGGCTGCGATAATGCCTTGGTTTTGTGCGACCAGACTTTCGGCCAGTGAAGTGACAGAGGCAATCGTGACGGTAGGGCTTTGGGCAGATTTTTCTAAAGCAGGAATGGCTTCTTTGCTGGTTTCAGCCAGCATTTGCAGAGCTGCATTATTGGCATTGACAATAGCATCGGCAGTAGCGCCTGACTGAACGGACTGCTGTAGCATGCCCAGCTGAGCAATGGAGAGTTTCATTGTCGGGATGGTGTTGCGGCGCAGCATGCCCAGTTTTTGCCGCATATCCGAGGAAACTTTAACCATATTGCGCATCTGCGGAGTTGTTGCCCAAGCGACATAGAGCCGGCTGACATATTCCGTATGCTGCTGCTCAAGAGTGTTGATGACTTCGGTCATCCGTGCCAGTTCATCTGTTTTTTCTTGGTATTCAGGGGTCGAGCTGTCCAGCTGAGCGATGTCATTTTGAAGTTTATCCGCCCGCTGGGCCGCTTCCTTTTGACCGGCTTCAATAAAGGCAATAACTCCGACCAGATTTTCAATAGATTTGGTGTTGTCTTCAATCAGCATTTCAGCAGAAACAATGTTTCTGGCCAGAGTTTCTTCTTGTTTGACAACATTAGCAGCCATGCTGTCCATTTTCTGTTCGATTGTTTTGGAGTCGAAGTAGAACTCCTGAAGTCCGGCCTTGCCCTGCTTGAAGAATTTTTGCAGAAAATTCGGCTTTTTCTCAAGCTCAGCCGGCTTGGCGTCTTTGTATTTGGCGATAAAACCATTCAGTTCGCGGTTGGTATTGCGCAGCAATTCATCAACTTGGGGGATTTCCAGCTTTTTCTGTTCAGCTAAGATATGGTTGACGGTAGTATTGACACCTTCTACGGCCGACTGGCCGAAATCCAGCAGAGCATTTTGGTCGCTGATAAAGTGGTCAACCAGTGCCGGTGTTTTTTCCGAAATGGCTTTTTGCTGTTCTTCCGTCAGTTTTTCGTAGAAAGAGAGGCTTCCAGCTGAGCTGGTATCGCCGGAAGTAATCAGTTCTGTTGTTTTATCGGTTTTGGCTACAGCATTATTGGCGATTGCATCAATATCAAAGTTAAATGTATCTGTCATCATAATCTCCTTTACTGCTTCTGTAAACTTTGGGCTTTTTGACTTAGAAGCCCGTTTTTTTAGAGGTCATCTGCTTTTTGTCCCATCATCCTGAGGCTGACATCAAAATCTTTAAGGTCGCTTTCATTGAGCTGGCGCAGTGTTTCATCCAAGTCCAAATCAAACTGTTCTAAAGCGGCCTTGGCCTGTTCCAAACGTTCTTCGGCATTATAATAATTTTTGGGTGTGGACTTGATTTTTAAATAGCCGTCCAGGATATCCTGAAACCGCTGCATATTGGCTTGATGAAGGGCTGTGAGTTCAGCCTTGTTGTCCGCTTCTTCAATTTTTTTAAGAATAGCTTGGTGGTCGGTCTGAATACTGTCATAAACTTTAATCAGCTCAGGAGCCTGATGAAATAAATCATTTTCTGCTTGGTCGACAGGCTCAGCTGCCGTGCTGACATGGAGTTTTTCCAGCTGCAGTTTAATATCGGTCTCAAAGGCTTCTGCTTTTTTCGTAACCCTCTTATAAATGGCGATATCCATATTATTCTTAAGACTGTCCGCTTCGGCTTTAATTTCTTCTAATTTTGGCAGAAGCTGCCGTCCGACAACACTGTACTGGGCGTATTCTTTGGCATCCAAATAACTGTCCAGAAGCTTAATCTGGCGGTCGGCCAAGCGAATGCTGTCTTTTAAATCCTGCAGGCGCCGAGAAATATTGGCTTTTTCCAGGCTGGATTTCCGGGTGGTCAAATAATAAATACCGCCGCCTGTACCTAACAAGAGCAAAACAGGCAGAAAGTGCTCTATGACAGTATTTAAGAGAAGCAGAATAAAAAGGATTCCGATAAGAAATGTAAATGAAAATTTTCTTCTTGGCGGACGGCCATAGTAAGGCATAAAGTACCAGCCCTTTCTTTTAGGTGAGTAATGACGGACAGCAGGATTCGGCTTGCAGAAGCTCAATTTCAGAAGGTTCCTAAAAAAGACTTCTGTCTACAGGTGTTTTCAGCGCTTGCTTTGTTATTATCTATTTTAGCGTAAACGGCGTCTGTCTGACAAGGATTTTCCGTAAAAAGCAGCAAATGCCAAACAGAGGGCAGATTTCCCAGCTTAAACCCAGAATAGGGAAGCATTTTGCTCAATGCAGGTTTTACAGAAAACTGTCAGCCCTGAAGCCTGTTTTTACAGTATTGACGCAGGTTTGACAATTACCTTTATTTTATCTAAAAAAAGTTTAAAAAACAATCCCTTCTGTCGGCCTGCCGCACCTAAAAAGCTTAGTTTTGGGAGGGGCAGTGTTTTAAAGAAGGGATTTACTTGATCTATATCTGTCAGGATCTGGGCTTCAGGTTTAAGGCTGTTTTGCTGCTTCTGGGAAGAGTTTGGCCAAAATTTTTGGTGTAATAGCCTGTCCCGGTCCTTCCTGACAGTAGGTGTGCATGTACATTGATGGATTGAAATTGAGTTCTATACAGGTGCAGTTAGGTTCTTCTGCGGTTGCTGGTTTTTCTTTATCTGGGATAATCAGATCAACACCGCAGACCCAGGCTCCCATTGCTTTAGCCATGTCGGCAGCCAGCGCCTTATAGGAGGGGTCCATGCTTTCGGTGCAGTCGATAGAGTCACCGCCGGTTGAGATATTGGAATTTCGGCGCAGATAGACGGTCAGCCCTTGGGGCAGGATATCATCAGGCTGATAGCCCTCCTGCTCCAGCATGAGCTTCTCAACCTCTCCCAGCTGGATTATTTCCAAAGGCGAACGGTGGTCTCTGCCTCTTAGCGGATTAGCGTTTTTACGGTCTATGAGCTGGCGGACTGTGTGTCTGCCGTCACCGGTAATATTGGCTGCAACGCGCAGCAGGACAGCTTCGCATTGGCCGTCTAGAATAAAGAAGCGGTACTCTGTTCCCTCAATATAGTCCTCAACAAGCACAGCGCTGTCTTCTGCCAGAGCAATATCCAGCGCTTTTTCATAGGCTTCTAAGCTGAGGCTTTCTTTAAAAATGGAGATTCCCAGTCCGAAATTAGTGGATTTCGGCTTGACCACAATCGGTTTCTGCTTAATCCGGCTGTAGTAGCGCAGGGCCGCTTCTTCGTCAGAGAATTCGGCACCGCCCGGAACTGGGAAGCCGGCTTCCTGCAGAATTTTTTTCGTAACGGTCTTGTTGGCCATGGCCAGAGGAACGACATAATTATCTTTGGCTGTCATATTGCCGTTTTTGACATATTCATAATGGCTGCCGTGCCAGAGCTTGAGAAACTGATCTGTTTCATCGAGAATTTCAAAATGGATTCCCTGCTGAATGGCATCAAAAAGCAGCATCTGAGTGGAGAGTTCCATATTCTCATAACCTTTGAGTGCATAGTGTGCTTCCCAGGCATAGGCATGGTGTTCCTGTCCTTTGGTCCGGCCAAATGCAGCCAGTGAATCCTGGGTGATTTCCTGATGGAGGCGTCCGGCCAGAGTCAAAGCCGGATTATCAGCCTGTCTGCGGATCTCCTCCAGCAGCTCCTGATAATAGGAAGGCAGCTGGAAATGAGTGATGACAGCCTGCATAGCGGTCAAAACGCCATCCAGCGGTGCATCTTCTGGAAGTTTCTCCAAAGGATGGCTGAGAGCTAGGCGGTTATTCAGGTCCTTAGCCTGTGCCAGTTCCTTGTCAACCTGCTCCGGACTGTCCAGCCAGAGCAAGGCCAAACTGAACAGATGGACAGTATCCAGAGTTTTCTGGTCAATACCAATGGGAGTGTAGGGGTTGAGGTCAAAACAGCGGAATTCTAAATAGGTCACCCCTTGTGTCAGGTAGTCCCGGTTATGCTTGCTGCCGCGCAGGCGGACAGGAGAGTAAAACTCTTTCTCAGCAATCAGCCTGCCGTCTGCGACACAGCTCTCGATATCCTCAATATAGTCTTGGAGGCTGTCATAGGATACGCTGATATTTTCATGATTAACATAGCCTAAATGGCTGTTGCGGATAGAGCGGACGGGGCCGGATTGTTTTTCTTTGAGAAAACCGGGCTCAGCTATTGGACTCGCCCCGTAAAGGTAAGTCAGGAGCCACTGGTAACGCAGGAAGTTCTGTGCCAGTTTCAGATGGAGAGCATTCCTAAAGGCGGTCAGCGAATTATAACCGCTCACCGTGTAAAGCTGTTCTATTAAGTCTCTGCCCAACTCCATATTATAGTGAATTCCGGACATGGATTGAAGGATTTTGCCGTAAACGTCACCCAGATATTTTCTGTAACGGTATTCGAAGGCGTCACTTAAATGTGCAATTTCAATTTCTTCTTCACGGAGTTCAGGCGGCATTGACAAGGGCCAAAGATACTCGGTGGGCTCTAATGAGCGCTGTGCAACATCCGTAATGGCATTTAAAAATCGAAGAGCCTCCTTGGTTGAAGAGGCGACTGGTGTGATGAGCTCCATCTGAGGTTCGCTGTAGTCCGTCTGAATATATGGGTGAAAATCCCGGCTGCCCAAACATTCAGGATGGGGAGTCTGTGCCAGTCTGTGATCAGCATTGATACGGAGACTCTCTCTTTCCAAGCCGAAGGTCGCCTGAAGGACAGGAAGACTCCGGGGGCTGTCTTGCAAAATATGGTTGATTCTTGCCATAGTTCTCTCCTTGCTATCAGTATATCTTTAGTTTACAAGATTCTTTTGGAAAACGCAGTGTTTTGCTATGATATATTGAAAAAAAATCAGAAATCTCCTATAATGAATTGTAAGGCAAATCTGCAGGTGCGATTCCTGCCATGCTGTCAAGAAAGGATAAAGGCCTGGACAGGCCTGTGACAAAGGTATGACATCAGTAGTAGTTGTTGGAACCCAGTGGGGGGATGAAGGCAAGGGGAAGATTACGGATTTTTTATCGGCCGATGCAGAAGTCATTGCACGCTATCAGGGAGGCGATAATGCCGGCCACACTATTGTGATTGATGGCAAAACATTTAAACTCCATCTGATTCCTTCAGGAATCTTTTTTCCGGAAAAAATCTCGGTTATCGGCAATGGTGTCGTTATCAACCCAAAGTCTTTGGTTGAGGAGTTGGATTATCTGCATCAGCAGGGTGTCGCAACAGAGAGCCTGCGCATCTCGGACAGAGCCCATGTGATTCTTCCTTATCATATCAAGCTTGATCAATTGCAGGAAGAAGCCAAAGGAGATAATAAAATCGGCACAACCAATAAGGGAATAGGACCGGCCTATATGGATAAGGCAGCGCGTGTCGGTATCAGGGTTGCCGATCTCTTGGACAAAGCTATTTTTGCTGAACGCCTGCAGGCTAATCTCGCTGAAAAAAACCGCCTTTTTCAAAAAATGTATGACTGCAGTGAGATGGCTTTTGCCGATATTTTTGAAGAATACTACGCCTACGGGCAGAAAATAAAACAGTATGTGACCGATACATCTGTGATTCTCAATGATGCTCTTGATAGGGGCAAGCGGGTCTTATTTGAAGGGGCTCAAGGGGTGATGCTGGATATTGATCAGGGGACCTATCCTTTTGTGACCTCATCCAATCCGGTCGCCGGAGGGGTAACCATCGGCTCAGGTGTCGGCCCAAGTAAAATCAATAAAGTTGTCGGTGTCTGCAAGGCTTATACCAGCCGGGTCGGTGATGGTCCTTTTCCTACTGAACTGTTTGATGAAATCGGTGGGCGAATCCGTGATATCGGCCATGAGTACGGTACGACAACAGGACGGCCCCGTCGGGTCGGCTGGTTTGATTCTGTTGTCATGCGGCACAGCCGCCGGGTTTCCGGAATTACTAACCTGTCTTTAAACTGTATTGATGTGCTGTCGGGGCTGGATACTGTTAAAATCTGTGTAGCCTATGAATTAGACGGCCAGCGGATTAGCCACTATCCGGCCAGTCTGGAACAGCTCAAGCGCTGCCGGCCTATTTATGAGGAGCTGCCGGGCTGGCAGGAGGATATCACTCATGTTCGCAGCTTGGAAGAACTGCCGGAAAATGCCCGGCACTACGTGCGCCGTATCAGTGAGTTGGTTGGTGTGCGGATTTCAACCTTTTCAGTCGGACCGGGCCGCGAACAAACCAATATTTTGGAGAGTGTCTGGGCTAACAGCTGACCTGCTGCTTTATAAATAAAATAAGAAGACTTGAATCTGAAGCGCACTTCTGAAGCTGAACTTTATGTTCAGCTTCAGAAGTGTTTTTTTGTTGTCAGCCCTTTATTTGACAGCTATTAAGCCTATCAGATCTAAGCACTTATATCAACTCTGGCAGCGCTTCCACATTAATGAAGAAGTATATTGGCTTTGTTTTATGCAGGTAAACCTTTATAATGAAACATAATTAAGGAAAGGGGGTGATGATGTGAATTACAGACAGGTAAGCATTTTGAGGGATTTGCTGCTGACAGAAAACTTTATCACCGGTAAAACTCTGGCCGATAAATATTCTGTCTCAACTAAAACCATTTATTCAGACTTATCTTTTTTAAACAATGAGATAGAAGAACTGTCTAATAAAATTGAAAAAATTCCTCGGAGGGGGATACGCTTGGCTGTTGATGCTAATGAAAAGAAGCATCTTGCGGATTTATTAAACCATTTCCATTTCCACGCGGAAGAAATTAACGATATATCCAGAGAATATCTGCTGCTGAAGTCCCTTTTCTTTGATGAAAAAGAAGTCGACATCATTGACTGGTCCGTTCAGTACTTTGTCAGCGAAACCTCAGTCAGAAGAGATATTGATAAATTGGAAAATAAATTTGCTGATTATCGTATCCGCATGGAGCGCCACAACGGCAAATATCATATTGTCGGACAAGAGCAGGAGATTCGGACTTTTCTGAGGAACTATCTGATAACAGAATTCCATTTGGACCTGCCTAGCATAACCCAAACTAAACGGTTCACCTATTTCTTCTCAAAAGAGGAGATTGAGCGTGTGATATCCATTGTCAGCCATTATGCTGAAATTTATCATTTTACTCTGAGTGAGCAGTACAGCATTTATTTGATTGTTGATTTATTGATTGCCAAAATGCGTTATGTCAACGGTCATACATTTGTTTCCGACGGCAGTATGCATTTTGTTGATAAGCTTTCTTATTATGAGGTCTATACTTTTGCCTGTGATTTATTTAGGGAGTATGTTTGCTTTAAAGGTGATTCAATGCCGCTGTTAGAGATTATCAATCTGTCCTATACCTTATTGTCTGTCGGTTATGAAACCAATGATTTGATTGTAGGAGACCAGATTAACAGTATTATCAGCAATCTGATCGATCGTGTCAGCCGGCTTCTCAGTATAGATTTAAGAAAAGACCGTCATTTGTTTAAGATGCTGATCAGCCATGTTCAGCCGATGATTTTCCGTCTGAAAAATAAGATTATTGTCAGCAGTGATATCACAGAAGAAATCAAAAAGAAGTACAGTGTTCTCTACAATATTGTCTGGCTGTCTTGCCGGGAACTTTCAGATACATTTTCCATTGATATTACTGATGGCGAAATGGCGTTTTTAACAGTACACTTTGAAATTGCCATTGAAAAATTGGCTAAACCTTTGCTGATCTATCTTGTCTGCCCTCAGGGTCTGGCAACAACTGAGCTGAATATACGGTCGCTGTCGCATATCATATCCAATTTTGATCATCTGGTCAAAATTGATGCCAGTGAACTGACTCAGGCTAAAATCGAGCAGGCCGATATGATTATCAGCTCTATTTCACTGTCAGATACGGATGTGGATGCTTCTAAAATTATTTTTATCAGTCCTATACTGACCGATGCAGATTTAGAAAATTTGCAAAGCCGCTATTTACAGCTCCAAAAGGGGAATAGACGGGTTTTATCTGTTATAGAAAGCAAGGAAGCTTACACAAAGTCTTTGATTCATCAGCTGATTGGCGGCAATATTTTTTTAAATGTGGATAAGGGGACTGTTAATGACTGTATTGATTTCCTTGTTGCCAAGTCAGCCGCTCAAAATCGTGAGAATCCGTCCTACCGCCAGTCTATCCGGATTCGCGAAGATTTGGGGAGCACCAGTGTCTACACCGGTATAGCGCTCCCGCATGCTCTGCCGGTTGCTGTGAGTGAGTCGCAGTTAGTGATTATGACTTTGAAGAAACCGATTCGCTGGGGCAGCAACATGGTTAAAGTCATTATGCTGATTTCCATGTCTCAGGAAGATGAATTTTTTTATAAGGATGCTCTTATCAGCCTTTATTCGAAAATTGACAGTTCAGACTATATTGATCAATTATGGCATTCGACGACTGTTTCTGATTTTATGAAACGATTGTGATTTAAGGAAGCTAATGGAAGGGAGGAACCGTATGACTGAAAAAATGAAACTTCAGGATTATATCACACCGAAGCTAATCTTTGTCAATGAACATTTTGACTCAAAGAGCGCTCTGTTTCAGAAAATTTATCAAGAATCTCTCGATTCGGGCTACGTCCATAAAAGCTTTCTTGAAAAAATCATAGAACGCGAAGAAAATTTTCCAACAGGCCTGCAGTTAGAAGCAATGGGTGTCGCTATCCCGCATACTGACGCTGAGTGCATCAAAAAAGAGTTTGTTGCTATTGTCACAACTGAACCGGTTACTTTTGTCAGTATGGAAGATTTTAATCAGTCAGTAGCTGCTGAAATAGCTTTTGTCTTAGGCCTGAAAGAGCCTCATGCCCAGCTTGAAATGCTTCAGTCGCTGATGGGGCTGCTGCAGAACTCAAAAGTATTGACACAAATGAGAGAAGCAGGTTCTGCAGATGACATCATAACGATTGTAAAAACTAATAATATTTAAACGGGAAACGGGCAAAGCTCTTTGCAAAAAAGAATGGACAAGCTGAATTCTGATTTTAATCATTGTCTGGCTGTAGCTGTCTGAAGGCTTTGTCGCCTTAACAGTCGACCGCACCTTTCTAGTCGTTCTGGCAGAGGTGCGCCTGAGAAATCACAGATTTCTGGCTTACCGTCAGCCGTAAACGTCTGAAAGCTTTGCAGTCTTTACAGCCTGCCGCACCTTTCTAGTCGTCTTGGCAGAGGTGCGCCTACGAAATCACAGATTTCTGGCTTACCGTCAGCCGTAAACGTCTGAAAGCTTTGTCGTCTTTACAGCCTGCCGCACCTTTCTAGTCGTTCTGGCAGGGGTGCGCCTACGAAATCACAGATTTCGGACTTACCGTCATTTTTGCTTTGCTCTTTTAACGGGCTTTGTATCTTGTTGAATTGAACACGGGCTAAACGCTGCAGGAAAAAGATGTCCTGACTTAGAATCTAGCGATTCGTCAGTCAGTCCCCTATTTTCCTTTTGCGTTTTATACGCCCTTTGTATCTTGTTGAGAGGAGATTAATTATGTCAAAAGTTAGAGTACTGGTAGCCTGCGGGGCAGGTATAGCAACTTCTACAGTTGTTATGAAAAAAATCGAAGATTTATTTGCCCGCAATCACATTGATGCACAAATTACACAGATTAAAATAGCAGAGGCTGTTTCTAAGCAGGATTCAAATGATATGCTGATTACAACAACGATGCTGCCTACAGAGTATAAGATACCGGCAATAAAAGCAATGGCATTCTTAACTGGAATTGGACAGGACAAGGTTGAAGCTCAAATTTTAGAAGAAGCCGCTAAAATACAGGCTCGCCAGTGAGAAAACGTTTTGTTGAATTGAACACGCCCTAAAATCCTAGTGAAAAAGAAATGCGCCATCAGGTGCTGACTTCTCATTTAGCTAGCCGTAAACGTCTGAAGGCTTTGCAGTCTTTACAGCCTGCCGCACCCTTCTAGTCGTTCTGGCAGAGGTGCGTCTGCGAAATCGAAGATTTCGGACTTACCGTCATTTTCATGCGGATTTCTTAACGGGCTTTGTATCTTGTTGAATTGAACACGCCCTAAAATCCTAGTGAAAAAGATGGCTGTCATCGTGATGCAAGCGTCACTTGCCATCCCCTATTTTCATACGGATTTTTAAACGGGCTTTGTATCTTGTTGAATTGAACACGGCCTAAGCTCTTTGCAAAAAAGATAGCCCTCCCTCGAGTCTTTAGTGACTCATCGGTCAGGCT
This sequence comes from Streptococcus huangxiaojuni, assembly GCF_040930515.1. Lineage (NCBI taxonomy): Bacteria > Bacillati > Bacillota > Bacilli > Lactobacillales > Streptococcaceae > Streptococcus > Streptococcus huangxiaojuni. Next base: position 22,418 of record NZ_JBFQEG010000018.1, on the reverse strand, counting down.
CCTATTTTTGCTGTGAGCTTTAAACGGCCTTTGTATCTTGTGTAATTGAACACGGGCTAAGAGCTGTGCAAAAAAGATAAAATCTCCTAGAGTCTCAGCGACTCTTCGTCAATTTTCCTATTTTTGCTTTGCTCTTTACACGCCCTTTGTATCTTATAGAAGGAGTGGGTTATGGATACGTTAACAACTGTTGTTCAAGGTATTTTGAATATGGGATCAAGCGTAGTGCTTCCGATAATCATCTTTACCTTAGCTGTTATTTTTCGGGTACCTATCCGGAATGCTATCACGTCAGGTTTAACTGTAGGAATTGGGATGTTGGGGATCAGTCTGGTATTAGGTCTTTTATCGGATAATGTCGGTCCTGCAGCTCAGGCTATGGTTGAGAGATTTGGTTTGGAGCTGACAATTGTAGATGCAGGCTGGCCGGCTGTTGCGGCAGCGACATGGGCCCAGCCGATTGCAGCAGTCATGATACCGGTTATCTTAGCAGTGAATCTTATTATGCTGGCTTTTAACTGGACCAAAACACTTAATATTGATATCTGGAATTATTGGCATATGAGTGCGGCAGCTGCGACCGGTTATATTGTAACCAGAAGTTTTTTCTGGGGGATTGTCTGCGGTATCGGCTATACTGTCATTGTCCAGCTTGTTGCTGATAAAACAGCTCCTTATGTTCAGGAGTATTATGGGCTTGAAGGGGTTTCGATAACAACTGGCTCAGCTCAGGGCTATGCGCTTCTTGGGATACCGATTGCTTGGGCAGTAAGCAAGATTCCTGGTATTGGAAAACTGGATGTTGAACCTGAGACGATTCAAAAACGTTTTGGTATTTTTGGAGAACCGATGATTATGGGGATTATTATCGGCGGTGCCATGGCTATTTTAGGAGGCTATGATATCACAAGAATTCTGCAGACAGCCATGGCTATGGGAGCAGTCATGTTTATTCTGCCCCGTATGGTCAAGATTCTGATGGAAGGCCTTATTCCGATTCAGGAAGCCGCTCAGGCTACACTTCAAAAGCGTTATGCCAATCGTGAAATTTTCTTAGGAATGGATGCGGCACTGGCAACCGGCTCTCCCGCTGCACTGTCAACGGGACTCCTGATGGTTCCTATCACTCTTTTGATTGCTGTTTTGCTTCCGGGGAACCGCGTCCTGCCTTTTGCTGACTTAGCGACTATTCCCTTTTTCGCTGCTCTGGTTGTGCCTACGCGAAAAGGGAACATTCTGCACTCTGTTATTGCTTTGACAGTTGTGATTACTTTTGCTCTGTGGATGGCCACAGATTATGCGCCTGTACTGACCAAAATGGCAGAAGGTGTCATTAAATTTCCTAAGGGGGCTTCGCAAATTTCCAATTTTGATACAGGCGGCAACCTATTGAACTGGATTTTCCTGAAGCTGTCAGAATTGGTTAACTCCGTTTTTTAAAAGGCATTCTGATAATCTTAAAATGATGGTTATGGAGGAGATGGAAATGAGTATTCCTAAAAAAATGAAGGCTGTTTTAAAATCAGCACCCGGCTTTGATCATATGTCCTTGGAAGAGATTGATGTTCCTGAAGTAAAAGGGGATCGTGTGTTGATGAAAGTAGCCTATACAGGTATCTGCGGGACAGACATTCACACCTATAAAGGAGAATATAAAAATGCTGTTACACCTTTGGTTTTAGGGCATGAATTCTCAGGGCAGGTGGTAGCTGTCGGAGAAAGGGTTACAAAAGTCAAAGTAGGAGACCGTGTAACCAGTGAGACAACCTTTGATACCTGCGGAACCTGTACTTACTGTAAAGAGAAAAAGTATAACTTGTGTGAAAAGCGGTCGGGAATTGGGACAAAAGCCTTTGGAAGTATGGCTAATTATGTTTTGACACGGGAGGAGAGTGTCCATATCCTTCCGGATAATGTCAGCTACAAACTGGCTGCTATGTCTGAACCGTTGGCTTCCTGTGTGCATGCTATGTATCAGCTGACACCGCTTGATTTTCACGATACTATCCTGATTATCGGTCCTGGGCCAATGGGGCTGCTGTCTCTGCAGATTGCAAAAGAAATCGGCGCCTTTACGATTGTCTCAGGGGTGACTAAAGATGCAGACAGGCTGCAGATTGCAAAAGAACTGGGAGCAGATATTGTTGTTAATACACAGGAAGAAGACTTGGCGCAAATTATAAGAGAGGTAACTGATGGCGTGGGTGTGGATAAGGTTTATGACTGTTCCGGTGCTATTCCGGCAGTTAACGCAGCTCTCCCTCTGATTCGTAAGGGAGGGGTTCTGCAGCAAGTCGGGCTGTTTGCTAAAGACTTGAATGAGCTGGATGAAAGAACCATTATTCAGCATGAAATTCTTTATCAGGGATCGCGCTCACAGAATCCGTATGACTGGCCGATAGCCATTCATTTGGAAGGTAAAGGGGCTATCGATGAAGAAAAAATGGTGACTGCTGTTTTTGATTTGGAACATTGGCGGGATGCTTTTGAAGCAATGATGGCCGGTAAAGAACTGAAAGTTTTGATTGCCTCCAATCCCGGAGAGTTAGACTGACTGAAAAAAGAAAGAACAGGCCTGCTGCTGGTCTGTTCACAGGAAACTTCTCTGTCTAACCTAACCGGTCCTTTCTTAAAAACTTGTATGAGGCAGACTGATGCTGACTTTCAGCGTAAAATTAGTCTTTGAGTAAAAAAGGCCTCAAAGTCTGACAGTATACCGGTTTAAACATAAAATGCAAAAGCTGTCTGATCGCCTTTCTTGTCTAGGCAAAGGAAGGGACGGTTCAGACGACTGTATGGGGTGGGACGAACAATGGATTCCCCGCATCTGCCAATTCTCGTCCTGCCCCTTTCTTTAAAAGAGCTATGCTCAAAAAATCACAAGGAGAAAACTTATGACCTATGAATCAGAAGATTACTTAAAAAAGGTTGACGCTTGGTGGCGCGCAGCTAACTATCTTTCGGCCGCACAAATGTACCTCAAGGACAATTCTCTTTTAAAAAGAGACCTCGTCAAAGATGACCTTAAGGCTCACCCAATTGGACACTGGGGGACCGTTCCGGGGCAAAATTTTATCTATGCCCATCTTAACCGTGTCATTAATAAATATGACTTGGACATGTTCTATATCGAGGGCCCCGGCCATGGAGGCCAGGTGATGGTTGCAAATGCCTATTTAGACGGCCGTTATACGGAATTAAATCCTGAAATTCCCCAAAATGAAGCTGGTTTCACCAAACTGTGCAAAATATTCTCTTTCCCTGGAGGAATCGCTTCACATGCAGCTCCTGAAACTCCGGGCTCCATTCATGAAGGCGGAGAATTAGGCTACGCGCTGTCACATGCAGCTGGTGCAGTATTAGACAATCCTCATGTTATTGCAGCAACTGTTATTGGAGATGGTGAGGCTGAGACAGGTCCTTTGATGGCAGGCTGGCTGTCGAACACCTTCATCAATCCTGTTAATGATGGGGCAGTTTTACCGATTTTGTATCTCAATGGCGGAAAAATCCACAATCCGACTATTTTTGCCCGCCGTACGGATGAAGAACTGCAGCAATTCTTCCAAGGACTGGGCTGGGATCCTATTTTTGTAGATGTTAAGACTCCCGATTTGGCTGCTCATCAGCTGATGGCAGAAAAACTGGATCAGGCTGTTGAAAAGATTAAATCCATTCAGGCAGCAGCCCGTCAGCGTCCGGCTGAGCAGGCCAGCATGCCCCAATGGCCGGTTCTTGTTGCGCGTATTCCTAAGGGCTGGACAGGTCCTAAAGAATGGCAGGGCGCACCTATTGAAGGCGGTTTTCGTGCCCATCAGGTTCCGATTCCTGTCGATGCTGCGCATATGGAACAAGCAGATGCTCTGATAAAGTGGCTAAAATCTTACCGGCCGGAAGAGCTGTTTGATGAGGCTGGCCGATTGGTTCCTGATGTTGCTGCTATTTCTCCTAAGGGGGACCGGCGTATGTCTGCTAATCCGATTACTAATGCCGGTGTCCTTAAGCCGATAGACACTGCCGACTGGAAAAAATTTGCTGTAGACACTGCAAAACCAGGCGCTGTCCTTGCTCAAGATATGATAGAATTCGGGAAGTATGCTGCCGACTTAGTGGAAGTCAACCCAAATCATTTTCGTATTTTTGGCCCGGACGAATCAAAATCCAATCGGCTAAATGAAGTATTTACTAAAACAGATCGGCAGTGGCTGGCTCGCAGGGACGAGACTTATGATGAATGGCTCAGTCCGGTCGGGCGCGTGATTGACTCCCAGCTGTCTGAGCATCAGGCTGAGGGACTGCTGGAAGGCTATGTTTTAACGGGACGTCACGGTTTCTTTGCTTCTTATGAGTCCTTTTTGCGCGTGGTTGACACGATGATTACTCAGCACTTTAAATGGCTGCGCAAATCAAAAACACATACGAAGTGGCGCAAGAATTATCCGTCTTTAAATTTAATCTCTACTTCTACTGTTTTTCAGCAGGATCATAATGGCTATACCCACCAAGATCCAGGCATTCTGACTCATCTATCTGAAAAGACACCGGAGTTTATTCGAGAATACCTGCCGGCAGATACCAATTCTTTGCTGGCTGTAATGAATAAGGCGCTGCAGTCAGAGGATAAAATTAATTTAGTGGTGACATCAAAACATCCCCGTCCTCAATTTTATTCTGTCAAGGAAGCAGAAGAACTGGCTGAACAAGGCTATAAGGTTATTGACTGGGCATCGACTGATAAGGGGCAGGAGCCGGATGTGGTCTTTGCTGCTGCTGGAACAGAACCGAACTTGGAGGCCTTGGCTGCTATTACTATTTTGCATCAGGCTTTCCCAAATCTGAAAATTCGCTTTGTCAATGTTGTTGATATACTTAAGCTCCGCCATCCTGATATTGATTCACGAGGTTTAAGCGATGCTGCGTTTGATGCCGTCTTTACAAAAGATAAACCTGTTATTTTCGCTTTTCATGCCTATGAGGGAATGATTCGGGATATCTTCTTCAGTCGTCGCAACCACAATCTTCATGTTCATGGCTACCGAGAAAACGGAGATATTACCACACCTTTTGATATGCGTGTCCTGTCTGAGTTGGACCGCTTCCATCTGGCGCAGGATGCTGCTGTGACCGTTTTGGGAGATAGGGCAGCTGATTTTGCTAAAATGATGGATGACAAAATCGCTTACCATACACAGTATATTCGGGAGCATGGCGACGATATTCCGGAGGTTAAAGGCTGGCAGTGGGAAAGCTTAGACTGATCCTATCTGTCTGAGAACAGATGCAGTAACCGTTTAAAAAGAACTTCTTAAGACCGGGCTGAAAAAGTCCCGGTTTTTCTTATTCAAAAAACTTTAATAGCGCTATTGTTTTATTTGTCAATTTTCCAAAGACAGGACCATGAATTTTTCCCTGAAAGAAATCCATGGTCCTGTCTTTTTTGTTATCCCTATTTGCAAAGACCGCTGCTGTGTTTGCCCCAAACCAATGATTATCTTTTCTTTAAACTTATGTCAGTATCAGCTGCTAAAAAACACTAAGCCGGATAGAAGATAATAAGGCAGCAGGCAGTGCTGCCTAGCTTGTATGTATTTAAGCAGATTTCATGATTCCAAAATAGGATTGCCAGCCGTTTGGACAAAACCTTTCAGCACATTTTTGTACACATGATTGTGTGTTTCTTGGTCTTTTTGTTTAGGCTTTCAGAATCTATAATAAAGATATAAGAAAACAAGAACATTTAGAAAAGGAGTAGTTCATATGGATATACTACTAAATATTCTTAACTGGTTCTCACAAAACATTTTGCAGCAGCCGGCCTTTTTCGTCGGACTTCTGGTTTTAATCGGCTATATTCTGCTTAAGAAGCCTTGGCATGATGTTTTTGCAGGATTTGTTAAGGCAACCGTCGGCTATATGATTCTCAATGTCGGCGCTTCTGGTTTGGTTACCACTTTCCGTCCGATTTTGGCCGCTTTGAATACGAAGTTTAACATTGGTGCGGCGGTGATTGACCCTTATTTTGGGCTGACAGCTGCTAATACTTTGATTGAAGAGAAGTTTCCGGCTTTTGTAGGAACAGCAACGACAGCACTGCTGATTGGCTTTTTCCTCAATATTCTGCTGGTTGCTCTGCGTAAAATCACCAAAATTCGGACCTTGTTCATTACTGGGCACATCATGGTACAGCAGGCAGCAACTGTTACCATGATGACCTTAGTTCTGATACCGGTGCTGCGCAACCAGTTCTGGGGGACTCTGGCTATTGGTATTATCTGCGGACTTTACTGGGCTGTCAGCTCTAATATGACCGTGGAGGCTACTCAGCGGCTGACTGGCGGCGGCGGCTTTGCCATCGGCCATCAGCAGCAGTTTGCCATTTGGTTTGTCGATAAAGTGGCACCAAAATTAGGTAAAAAAGAAGAAAATCTGGATGATTTAAAACTACCCGCTTTTCTAAATATTTTCCATGATACTGTCGTTGCTTCTGCAACACTGATGCTGGTCTTTTTCGGTGTCATTCTGTATATTTTGGGACCTGAAATCATGTCGGATCCGGAAATTATTACAACAGGCACCCTCTTTAATCCAGAAACCCAGTCATTCTTTATGTATGTGGTTTCAACAGCCTTTACTTTCTCTGTCTATCTCTTTATTTTGATGCAGGGGGTAAGGATGTTCGTGGCAGAACTGACTAACGCTTTCCAAGGGATTTCAGCTAAGTTGCTGCCAGGTTCCTTCCCTGCGGTCGATGTTGCTGCTTCTTATGGATTTGGTTCAGCTTCTGCGACACTGTTTGGTTTTGCAACCGGTCTGATTGGTCAGTTAGTGACGATTGTACTTTTAATTATCTTTAGAAATCCGGTCCTGATTATTACCGGTTTCGTACCCGTCTTCTTTGATAATGCTGCAGTTGCGGTTTATGCGGATAAACGCGGCGGCTGGAAAGCTGCTGTTGTCCTCTCCTTTATTTCAGGGGTTCTGCAGGTAGCAGTCGGCGCTTTGGCTGTGTCTCTGCTGGGTCTGGCTTCTTATGGCGGCTACCACGGCAATATTGACTTTGCGATTCCTTGGGTACCGTTTGCTTATCTTTTCAAATATATTGGTATTATCGGCTTTATTCTTGTCTGTGTCTTCTTGCTTGCAATCCCTCAGCTTCAATTTATCAAAGCTAAGGACAAAGAAGCTTACTATCGCGGAGATGCTCCAGACGAAGAATAAATGTAGTGGTATGCTTGAATCTAAGTATAGGGCTGTTTTTAGGAGTACAGCTAAGCTGCAGAGGAGCGGCTGAAAATGAAATGATTTAGGATAAAAAGAAAAACAGGAGGAAAAACAAATGGTTAAAGTTCTTACAGCCTGTGGTAATGGTATGGGCTCATCTATGGTGATAAAAATGAAAGTTGAGAACGCTCTGCGTCAGCTGGGAGTGACTGATATCGAGTCAGCTTCCTGTTCAGTCGGCGAAGCTAAAGGGCTGGCTTCGGGTTACGATATTGTTGTGGCCTCCAATCACTTGATCAAGGAATTGGAAGGGCGCACTGACGGGCATCTTGTCGGCCTTGATAATCTGATGGATGATAATGAAATAAAAACAAAACTGCAGGCTATTTTGTAATGATATGTGGTAAGGTGCTTTCCATTTTGCTGAGGGCACCTTTACTATTAAACTAAACAAAATGCTGCAGAAAAACTGCTGATCTGCCCTCAGGCTATCCCTCATCATTTTATCTCTGCTGACATTAATAGCTGGGGGCGGTATCTTATTTGAAAAAGATAAAGAAAGGAAGTCATATGAATTTAACACAAGCTTTTAAAGAAAATCAGTCCATCCGCTTGGGTCTGACAGCCGGAGATTGGAAAGAGGCTGTCAGACTGTCTGTCGATCCCTTGATCGAAAGCGGTGCTGTTAAAGAAGAGTACTACCAAGCCATTATTGATTCGACCGATGAATACGGCCCCTATTATATTTTGATGCCTGGTATGGCCATGCCGCATGCCCGTCCTGAAGCAGGGGTCAATCGTGATGCTTTCTCTTTAGTGACACTGACTGAGCCTGTCGTTTTTCCAGACGGGAAGGAAGTCTCCGTTCTTTTGGCTTTGGCAGCAACCAGCTCAGAAATTCATACTTCTGTAGCTATTCCGCAGATTATTGCACTTTTTGAACTGGACAATTCCATCGAACGTCTGATCGCCTGCCAAACAGCAGAAGAAGTTTTGGCTATGGTTGAAGAATCTAAAGACAGTCCTTATCTTGAAGGTTTGGACTTAGATTCCTAATAAAAATAAAGAAAGGACTGACTGCAGCCTTTCCTCTGACAGTCAGCTCCTATTTGAAAAAATAAGACAAGATGATTTGACGTTTTCAAAACAGCAGACGGCTGATTGATACCGTCTTTGCTGCATAATACTGCATAAAAATGAAAGGATGATGAGATATGACAAAAACACTTCCAAATTTACAAGTTGCTCTGGACCACTCCGACCTTCAGGGGGCTATTAAGGCTGCCGTGTCTGTGGGACAGGAAGTGGATATTATTGAAGGCGGCACAGTTTGCCTGCTGCAAGTCGGCAGCGAATTAGTGGAAGTACTGCGCAATCTTTTTCCGGATAAATGGATTGTTGCCGATACGAAGTGTGCGGATGCCGGAGGCACAGTAGCCAAAAATAATGCTGAACGCGGGGCTGACTGGATGACCTGCATCTGCTGCGCGACCATTCCAACTATGGAGGCGGCTCGCAAGGCCATCGAAGCAGTACGCGGCGAACGCGGGGAGATCCAAATCGAATTGTATGGGGACTGGACTTATGAGCAGGCGCAGCAATGGCTGGATGCCGGAATCTCTCAGGCCATCTATCACCAGTCGCGCGATGCGCTGCTGGCCGGTGAAACTTGGGGAGAAAAGGATCTTAATAAGGTAAAGAAACTTATTGACATGGGCTTTCGTGTGTCAGTAACCGGCGGTTTGTCGGTTGAAACCCTGAAACTTTTTGATGGCGTTGATGTCTTTACGTTCATCGCCGGCCGAGGCATTACAGAAGCCGATGATCCGGCAGCTGCGGCCCGGGCGTTTAAAGAAGAAATTAAACGGATTTGGGGGTGACTGCATGGCTCGTCCTATCGGAATTTATGAGAAGGCAACACCCAAGCCTTTTTCATGGCGGGAACGTCTTGAATTTGCTAAAAAATTAGGCTTTGATTTTGTTGAAATGTCCATTGACGAAAGCGATAACCGCTTAGTCAGACTGGACTGGAGCAAAGAAGAGCGGCTTGATGTGGTTAAGGCTGTTTATGAGACAGGTATCCGAATACCCAGCATCTGCTTTTCAGGCCATCGCCGTTACCCTTTGGGCTCCAACAGCCCTGAAATTGAAGCCCAGTCTTTGGAGACCATGCGGAAATGTATTGAGCTGGCTCAGGACTTAGGGGTTCGGGTTATCCAGCTGGCTGGTTATGATGTCTATTACGAGAAAAAGTCGGCACAAACACGGGCCCGTTTTCTTAAGAATCTGAGGAAAGCCTGTGACTGGGCCGAGGCGGCTCAGGTCATTCTGGCCATCGAGATTATGGATGATCCTTTTATTAACTCTATTGAAAAATATTTAGCAGTAGAAAAGGCAGTTGATTCTCCTTATCTCTTTGTTTATCCGGACACGGGCAATCTTTCAGCCTGGCATAACGACATTTACAGTGAATTCTTCCTTGGGCACGCCTCTATTGCCGCCCTGCACCTAAAAGACACCTATGCTGTTACGCATAAAAGCAAGGGGCAGTTCCGTGATGTTGCTTTTGGCGATGGCTGCGTTGACTGGCCGGGTATGTTTGCTGTTTTGAAAGAAACCAATTACCAAGGGCCGTTTTTACTGGAAATGTGGTCTGAAAATTGTGAGACGGTAGAGGAGACAGAAAAAGCAATTAAAGCAGCTCAGGATTTTCTCTACCCTTTGATTGAAGAAGCGGGGTTAAAATAAATGGTTAAATCATTAGAAGAAATGCGGCAGCGCGTTTATGAAGCGAATATTGCTTTGCCTGCCCACGGTCTAGTAAAATTTACTTGGGGAAATGTTTCGGAAGTTGACCGGGAAGGCGGCCGGATTGTTATCAAGCCTTCCGGTGTTGATTATGAAAAACTGACACCGGATAACATGGTTGTGACAGACCTTGATGGAAATGTGATTGAAGGCGATCTCAACCCATCATCCGACCTGCCGACCCATGTTCAGCTTTATAAAGCATTTGCAGAAATCGGCGGTATCGTCCACACCCATTCGACAGAAGCTGTTGGCTGGGCTCAGGCCGGACGGGATATTCCTTTTTATGGCACAACTCATGCTGATTACTTCTACGGTCCGATTCCCTGCGCCCGTTCGCTGACACCTGATGAAGTTAGTACAGCCTACGAAAAAGAGACTGGCACAGTTATTATTGAAACCTTTAAAGAGCGCGGTCTTGATCCGGTAGCTGTTCCTGGGATTGTCGTCCGCAACCACGGTCCTTTTGTTTGGGGGAAAGATCCAGCTCAGGCTGTTTACCATAGTGTTGTCTTAGAAGAAGTAGCACGAATGAATCGGCTGACAGAGCAGCTAAATCCTCAAGTGCAGCCGGCACCTCACTATATTTTAGATAAACACTACCTGCGCAAACACGGTCCTAATGCTTATTATGGGCAAAAAAATGCAGACTAGCAGCAAAGACGATCAACAAAAGAAAGCTTGCTGCTCTTCTTCTGATTGGATAAGCTCTGGCAGTCTGTCCAGGACCGTCAGTGGCTGAATTAAAAGCTGACGAAGAAAATAGGGAAGAATAAAAAGAGGCCAGGACTGTTGTCCCAGCCTCCTTAGTGTCTTAACAGCGGCTTTTCAGACTTGCTATAGGCAGTTAGCAGCCTATACTAAAGAACTGCAAAGAAGAGCAGACGCAAAAAGTCTTTCTGGGAGTTTGCAGCTGTCTGTAAGTTTTCCTGCCGTAAAAGATGAGGAAAAATAATAACCCAGATAGGAATTAGCAAAAAGTGACATTTTTATATTATACTATTTAATAGATAAGCATAAGGCCGCTGTCATCCCGTTTTAAACGGCCTTTGTATCTTATTAATTGAACACGGCCTAAGAGCTGTGCAGTGAAATCATCCAGTGGATGATTTCAGCCCGAACCTAGAAAAGGGAGAGTGAGGGGACTGGAAATCTGTATCGTTACCTAGTTACCGCTAGCCGTAGACGTCTGAAGGCTTTGTCGTCCTAGCGGCCGACCGCACCCTTCTAGTCGTCTTGGCGGAGGTGCGTCTGCGAAATCAGAGATTTCGGACTTACCGTCATTTTTGCTGTGAGCTTGAACGGCCTTTGTATCTTGGTGTAATTGAACACGCCCTAAACGCTGCGGGAAAAAGATGTCCTGACTTAGAATCTGGCGATTCGTCAGTCAGTCCCCTATTTTCCTTTTGCGTTCTTAACGGGCTTTGTATCTTGGTGGGGATTGATGATTATATTAGATAAAAAAAGTTATGCCCTCCTGTCGTATTTACTGAGCCTTGATGAGCCTGAAACGGTTATGGCTATTTCAAAGAAGCTCAATCAGTCCAGACGTAAAATTTATTACCATTTAGAGAAAATTAATGAAGCTCTGCCGGCTGGTATGGAGAAAATTGTCAGTTATCCGCGGGTCGGTATTGTTTTAAATGAAGAGCAGAAGGCTGTCTGTCAAGAGCTTTTGGAACAGCTTGATGATTACAGCTATGTGATGAGTGTAGAAGAGCGTATTCAGCTGACCTTAACCTATATTGCTGTTTCCAAAGACCGGGTTACCATTGACCAGCTGATGCAGCTGAATGCTGTTTCCCGCAATACGATTCTTAATGACCTTAATGATATTCGGCGTAAGTTGATGACCGATGAATATGATATTCAGCTGCAGGTTACTAAGTCCAGAGGTTATTATTTAAAGTGCCATCCCTTGTCTAAAATTCAGTTTTTATATCGTCTGCTTTATACGATCTATACAGAAGGAAACAAAAATTTTGTTGATATTATCAGGGAGAGAATCATTGATTTAACAGGTTTTAACAGCTATTTTTCTGATGAAGTGACAGCCTATCTGCAGCAACGGCTCGCTTCTGCTCAAGAAAGTCTGGGGAAGACCCTTAATGCTCAAGACAGCCAATTTATGGTTCAGGTTTTGCCTTATCTGCTGCTGAGCTACCGCAGTATCGATTTGACAGAAGCTGAAAAAGAAGCAGTTAAAAGGGATTTCAGTATGACTTGGCAGCGAAAAGAGTACCAGCTGGCGCGTGAAATTGCTGACGGCCTGTCTGCTTCTTTTGCTCTCCAGCTGGATGATGTTGAAATCAGCCTGATTGCCATGCTTTTGCTCTCTTTTCGCAAAGATCGTGACAGTCACTTGGAAAGCCGTGATTATGATGAGATGCGTGCTACCTTGGAAGCTTTTCTTAAAGAGATTCAGGAGCGTTACGGTCTTAGCTTTAAAAATCATGATTACCTGCTGAATCAGCTCCTGACTCATTGTAAGGCGATGCTTTATCGGAAAACGTACGGTGTTTTGTCGGTTAATCCTCTGACCAAGCATATCAAAGAGAAATATGGTGATTTATTTGCCATGACCAAGTCTTGTGTTCCTCTTTTGGAGGAAGCTTGGCTGATTCGTATGACCGATGATGATATTGCTTACCTTACTATTCATTTGGGCGGGGAACTGCAGAAAAAGCAAGATACGGCTTCATACCAAAAGAAAGCAGTTCTGGTATGTGATGAAGGAATCGGAGTGCAAAAGCTCCTTCTGAGCCAGTGTCGGACACATTTGCATAACTGCCAAATTGATGCTGTTTTGACTTCGGAACAGTTTCACAGTGTCAATGATATTATGGAAGCTGATTTAGTGATTTCAACCAGTGATGCTTTAGACAGCCGTATTCCTTGGATTGTCGTACATCCGATTATGGATGATGATGACATTATTAAGTTAAAGCGTTTTGTAAAAAATCAAGGCAGTCAAACGGAATCACTCTTCAGCCAAAAATTGGAAAAATGCCTGCAGGGCTATATTTCTAATGCCAAAGACCGCTACGCCTTAAAAACCCAAATTGAAAAAATAGTAGGCGAAGAACTGGCTTCACTGGCCGAATTGGACTAAGGAGAGCTGCTTTTGACATATTGTAATAAATAAGAGAAGCGGGGCGGACCTCAATAATTGATTGCGGAGGTCTGTCCCGACTTTTTTTATGCTGTAAAGCTGCAGCTTGTGAGCCCTTAATTTTATACCTGCATAAAATTAAAAAACAGACTATTTTTATTTTATTGAAAACTAAGAGTCCGATTTTTAGCTGGCTGCAGGCCAAAAATCGGACCAAAACAGGGCTTAAAAAGCCCTTATTTTTTTGTTACTATTGTCATGAAGAAAGGAGGGAATGCGGCATTATGTTATCGGAAGCTATAGATAGCCGTTTAATTTTAATAGATGTTGTGGCTCAAGATTTTGCAGATGCAATCAGGTTATCGGTAAAACCTTTGGCGGAAAATGGTTTTGTAACCGACGCTTATGCTGAACGGATTGTTGATATTTTTCATGAAAGCGGACCCTATATTGTGATTACCAGACATATTGCCCTGCCGCATGCACCGGAAGGCAGCGGCGCTTTAAAAACAGCTCTGGGTTTTACAAAACTGAAGCGGCCTGTTTTTTCTGGACATAAGACAAACGATCCTGTGAAATATCTTTTTCCTTTGAGTGCTGCGGCTAATCATTCTCACCTTGAATTATTATCGGGATTAGCCGATTTATTAAGCCGTGAAGCATTTGTAAGACAGCTAGCATCAGTGGCAACAAAAGAGGATTTTCTATCATTGTTAAAAAAATATGAAGGAGGCAGCAGTTATGATTAAAGCACTTGTAGCCTGTCGTGCAGGAGTAGGCTCTAGTCTGATGTTAAAAATTAAAGTTGAGGAAGTTATACGGGAGCATGAGCTCCCTCTGGAGGTAGAGCATGCATCTTTAGATGCTTTACCGGGCTTTACCGGAGACATTGTCATTACATTGACAGATGTAGCTGATGAACTGGCCGAAAAGCATATTCCTCAGAAAATTATCGGCATCAACAGTGTAGTAGACAAAGAAGAAATCAAAAATAAGCTGGAAAGTGTTTTAAATTAGCCAGCTTCAAGCTTTAGCAAAAAGAGAGAGCCTGATGCGGGGATACGTCAGTTATGAGCAAGGTTACTTTTAGCTGCAGCAACTCTTAGAATTATCGGCAAGCCTCTTTATTGCTTTGCTCTTTTCACGGGCTTTGTATCTTTGTGTGAACTGAACACGCCCTAAGAGCTGTGCAGTGAAATCATCCAGTGGATGATTTCAGCCCGAACCTAGAAAAGGGAAAGTGAGGGGACAGGAAATCTGTATCGTTACCTAGTTACCGCTAGCCGTAAACGACTGAAAGCTTTGTCGCCTTAACAGTCGACCGCACCTTTCTAGTCGTTCTGGCAGAGGTGTGTCTGCGAAATCAAAGATTTCGGACTTACCGTCATTTTTGCTTTGCTCTTTTCACGGGCTTTGTATCTTTGTGTGAGGGGAGAAAAATGGATTTTATTATTAGTTTTTTAAGTACACCTGCTATTTTGCTGGGTTTAGTAGCTATGGTCGGTCTTTTGGCCCAGAAAAAAAGCGGACCGGACGTTTTAACTGGAACATTTAAAACGGTTATTGGTTTTGTTGTCTTTAGCTCTGGCGGTTCTATCATGACTGTAGCCCTTCAAAACTTTAACACACTTTTTCAGAAAGGGTTTCATCTGGTAGGAGTTGTTGCTTCTCCAGAGGCAGCGACTGCTCTTGCACAGAGCGAATTTGCTTTTGTTACAAGCTGTACACTTATTTTGGGCTTTGTGATGAATTTGGTTGTCGCCAGATTAACACCTTTTAAAAATATTTTCTTTACAACCGGCCACAGTCTGTTCTTTGCTTGTGTGTTATCACTTGTATTAAAAGCTCACGGGGTCAGTGATGTAGCGGCCATTATCAGTGGTGGCTTGATCCTGGGTTTCTGTTCAGCAGCCTTACCGCAGTTATGTCAGCCTTTTATGAGAAAGATTACTGGCAGCGATGCTACCGCAATCGGACATTTTAATATGATTGGCTATGCAGCTTCAGGCTATATCGGTAAACTTTTTAAAAAGCATGAACAGGAGACAACGGAAGGTTTTAATTTTCCTGGCTGGTTATCCATCTTCCGAGATTTCCTGATGGGTGTGGCTGTTATTATGCTGTTGCTTTTCTATCTGTCGGCCTTAAAAGCGGGACCGGCAGCAACACAGGAATTAGCCGGTGATACCCATTGGCTGGTCTTCCCATTTGTTCAAGCCTTTACCTTTACTGCCGGCATGTCTATTTTGATGACAGGAGTAAGAATGTTCTTGGCGGAAATTACGGCAGCTTTTGTCTCTATTTCAGAAAAATTTATTCCCAATTCACGGCCGGCTTTGGATGTTCCGACAGTCTTTCCTTTTGCACCGACAGCTGTTATTATCGGTTTTATTTCTTCGTACATAGCTGGCTTAATTGCTGTCTTTGTCATGGTTGTATTTAAATTTCCGGTTATCATTATTCCGGCAGCGCATATTTGCTTTTTTTCCGGCGGGACAGCCGCGGTATTTGGCAACGCCACTGGCGGCTGGCGGGGAGCCTTGGCAGGATCTTTTATTCAAGGTCTCCTATTAGCCTTTTTGCCGGTTCTGCTTTATCCGCTTTACGGCTCTTTAGGAATAGAGGGCTCTACATTTCCTAATATTGACTATAATATCGTTGGGAACCTGCTGGACTTTGTTTTAAAGGTAATGGGCCGTTAAACTGTTGAAAACCGGCAAGGATATGTTTTAACAGACCCAGCAGAATAATAGGAGGGAGTTATGACAAACGACATAGCAGAAAAACAATTAAACTATTTTACAGAAACACTGGCAGCCGAAGTCAGTCAGTTTATGGCGCAATTAGATAAGTCCAAAATTTATCAGGCTGCCGATCTTATCCTAAATGCTAAACAGCAGGGCGGCCGTGTCCATATTACAGGTATCGGCAAACCCAGTCATGTTTCGCACTATATTGCGGCTCTATTTTCGTCAACCGGGACTCCCAGTTATTTCTTAGATGCGACAGAAGCACTTCATGGTTCTGCCGGACAGGTTATGAGTGGAGATATTGTAATTGCTGTCTCAAACAGTGGAGAGACACAAGAGCTGCAAAGGACAGTCGGAGCTTTGAAAAAACTGGGAGTGACCCTTATTGTTGTTACTGGCGGAGCCTCTTCCTGGCTGGCTGAGAATACAGATTTAACCCTGTTTGCCGGTGTAGAGCAGGAAGGAGACTCTTTTAATAAGCCCCCCAGAGCATCAGTTGTTGTCGAAATCTTGATTTTACAAGCCTTATCGATTGTTTTACAGGAAAAAAACCGGCTTAATTTGAAACAGTACCATCTCTGGCATCCGGGCGGAGCTTTAGGCGAATCGCTAGAAAGGAAATAAAAAATTGACTATTGATGGTATCATAACGGCTATGGTCACACCATTTGCTGCTGATGGCAGTTTTTCTGATGAAGGAATTGAAAAATTAATTGAAAAATTAGTGGCAGGCGGTGTACAGGGGTTATTTATTCTTGGAACCAACGGTGAGTTTTACGGCTTAAGTCCGGATGAGAAACTGGCTTACGCTAAGCTAGTTGTCGAAAAAACAGCAGGCCGTCTGCCGGTTTATGTCGGGACGGGAGCTGTCGCAACTAGGGAAGTTATTGATTTAAGCAGGCGTATGGCAGATGCTGGAGTTGCTGCTGTTTCTGTTATCACTCCGTATTTTCTCTCATTGACACAAGAGGAGATATATGAGCATTATAAAGCCATTGCTCAAGCTGTTGATTTGCCGATTATTTTGTATAATATACCGAAAAACAGCGGTAATAATTTGGAAGCAGAAACAGTAGGCCGTTTGGCTAAAATCCCTAATATTATTGCTGTAAAGGACAGCAGCGGCGATCTTAAGCAGCTTAAACGTTATATTGAGCTGACGGATCATGAAGATTTCTCAGTACTTGTAGGGTCGGATTCGAAGATTTTAGCAGCCTTAAAACTAGGAGCCAAGGGAGCAGTTGCAGCAACATCCAATCTTTTAACTAAAACAGACGCAGGGATTTATCAGTCCTTTGTAGCAGGGCGTCTGGCAGAAGCTCAGGAACTTCAAAACAGTATCGAAGCCTTTCGTAAAGTTCTTAAATTAGCTACTGTACCGGCTGTTTTGAAATTTTCACTCAATCAAATCGGCATTCCTGTCGGCCAGCCGCTGGCTCCTGTACTCAGCTGCCTGACTGACCACCAAAAAGACACAATAGATCAGGTGTTAGCAGCTTATCAGGAATATGAAGGATTTACGAGGTAGTAACATGAAAAAATTAGCTGTATTGAATAAAATCTATAGCGGTAAAATTATGGCTATTGTCCGCACACAAAGACCAGAGAGGGCTAAAGAGATTGCAGCCGCCTGTTTAGCCGGCGGCGTCAGTTGTCTGGAAATCAGTTACACTCATTTTAATGCCGGTCATTTGATTGAAGAACTGTATAAAGAACATGGAGAAGAACTGCTAATAGGTGCCGGAACAGTTCTGGACAGCGAAACAGCTTGGGAAGCGATTATGAGAGGAGCGCAGTTTATCATTGCTCCTACTTTCAAAGAAGAAGTAGCGAAAATCTGCAACCGCTATCAAATCGCCTATATGCCCGGCTGCACGACTGTAACAGAAGCTGTTGCAGCCTTGGAAGCCGGTGCGGCAATGATTAAAGCCTTTCCAACCTCATCATTTTGGGGGCCGGATTTGGTTGCCGCCCTGAAAACACCTCTTCCCTTTATTCCGCTTCTCTCTTCTGGCGGGGTTACTTTAGAAAACGTAGATGCATGGTTGGAGGCCGGAGTGGACTGTATGGGAATCGGCTCTTTGCTGACCAGCGGGAGCGCTCAAACAATTGAGGAACATGCCCGTCTGTTGCGGCAGGCTGTTAAACGATATATTAAGCGTTCATAACAGCACTGCTGCAGGATGATCTAATGGAGAAGGCCATGTTAGATAAAAAATCAATCCAAATCATTAATATTCTTATCAGTGAAGAAGAAATCAGCCTAACCAAGCTTATGGCAAGAACAGGTCTATCAAAAAAACAGATCCTTTATACGCTGGACTATATTAACGATTTTTTAAAGGAGCATCATCAGCAAGCTTTGTCTTTACTGCAGCAGAACCTTATCTTATCTTTTAAGAATAAAGAATTTTTTATTGACTGTTTTAATAAGGGGCACTTTTTTGATGATTATTTACTGACTGCAGAGGAGCGCCGCAAATATATTTATTTTATCCTTTTTCGAAAGGAGGTAGCTTATCTGTCAACCAGCGACTTTCTCGCTTCACTAAAAGTCAGTAAATCGACCGTTATGGAAGATATTAAAAAACTGCAAAAAGAACTGTCCCCTTATCATATCCGTATAGCTAATGACAGAACTGTCGGCTATTATTTATCGGGTGATGACTATCAAATTCGTTATTTGGCCATGTCTTATATTTTAGAGGACTTATCCTCGGATTGGCAGACTTTTTTCTATGATTATTTGTTTTACAATGAAAAGATTAACGATTTAGCATCTGTCACGGCTATTTTTAGGCACTGTGCCGTAGAAAAATACGGGCTTACGCTTACGGATAAGCAGCTGCTTGAAATTACCTATACTTTGACCCTGTTCAAACCTTATCTGTCCAAGACAGGTCCTCAGGATACAGTAGGCTACACTTCTTTAAAATCATCCAAGGAATTCATGATTGCCGCAGCTGTACTAAAAAAAATTCTGGCTCTTACCCCCAGTCCAAAGGCTATTAGCTTTTTGACCTCATGGATTCTGACCTTTACGACTGTATCTATATCAGAAGCCACTTTTGACCGAACTGTTATACTTAATCTGGTCAATAAGGTTATCAATCGTTTTGAACTTTTATCCGGCATTGAATTTTACAATATTAAAGAAGTCAAAAGCAATCTGTACAGCCATTTTCGAGCAGTTCATTACCGTATGTTATATAAAATTCCGATTCTCAATAATTTCTCAGCACGGATTCGTTCGCAGTATGCCAACTTATTTCAGCTTGTCCGTTCTTCTTTAAAAGCGATTGAATCCTATTATCAGTTCCCAATTCCTGATGAAGAAGTAGCTTATTTGAGCATGCACTTCATTGTGGCTATTGAAGATTACGGGATTAAAAAAGATGGTAAAAAAGTTGCGGCTGTTATTTGCCAGAAAGGTATCGGTAGCTCAAGTTTTGTCTTCCAGCAGCTCAAGCTTCTTTTTCCGGATTTTCATTTCATCGGCCCTTATGACAGTCATCATTTTTTGCAGGAAACTTCCACGGTTGACTTGATTTTTTCAACAGAAAATAATGTTGACTTATATCAAGTTAACAAAAATATTTTCATTGTCAATCCGGCAATGACACCACAAGAACGCTATCACTTGCTCAAGAAAGTCTACAGCAGATTTGGTATCGGTCAGGTTCGCTTTCCTAAGGTAACAGACTTGATGACTATTATCAGTAAAAACAGCGATATCAAAAATTCTGAGCAGCTCCAAGGTGAATTATATGATTATTTACTGAGTCCGGCGATTGATACAGATAAGGAAAAAGGTTCGGCCAAACCAAACTTATCAGATATTTTGCGCTTGGAATTTATTCAAAGCATTGTTACAATATCCAGCTATGAAGAAGGGATTATTCTGGCAGCCGCTCCCTTGCTGAGAAATAAAATCATTAAAGAGTCTTATTTAAAAAAACTTTTAGAAGACTATCAGTCCGGAAAGATTATGCAGCTGACTGATCTGTTTTGTATGCCGCATGCTAGAGATACAGGCGGTAACCACTTGGGAATGAGTTTGATTGTTTTGAAAAAGCCCTACATGATTAAAGAACAGACAAAAGTTAAATACATTTTACTCCTTTCAGCTCCTAAGAGCAGTGTCCATCTGTTAGCTATGAACCAGTTGCTGAAATTGCTCACCCGAAAAGATTTTTTCGAAACGCTTGACCAATCTGCCCCAGATAAAATCTACGACTATATTGTAGCCAACCAATAAACCAATAGTGGACGTTGAGCTACTCAGTCCTTCCAATAAGAGCGCGGACAGCTGGCTCTAATCTAAAAAACGGGAATGCCTGCGTCTATTTCCCCTGCTCATCAGGTTCTGTCCCGACTTCTGACACAATGAAGGCTGTTAAGTGCCTAAAGTACATTTTTGCACACATGCTTGTGTGATACTTGGTCTTTTTTGTGCCCCTTTTTGGGTCTATACTAATAGTGTAGAAAAATGTAAAACTATCAGGAGGAGTAAAACTATGCCAAATGTAAAAGACATTACCAGAGAGTCGTGGATTTTAAATACCTTTCCGGAATGGGGGACCTGGCTCAACGAAGAAATTGAAGCAGAAGAGGTTCCGGCAGGCAATGTAGCGATGTGGTGGCTGGGGAACTGCGGCGTGTGGTTCAAAACCCCCGGCGGGGCAAATGTTGTCATGGATTTGTGGTCCAATCGGGGCAAGCATACAAAGAAAGTTAAGGACATGGTTCGCGGCCACCAGATGGCTAATATGGCCGGAGTGCGCAAGCTCCAGCCCAATCTTCGTGTTCAGCCGATGGTCATCGATCCATTTGCTATCAATGAATTAGATTACTATTTGGTTTCGCATTTTCACAGTGACCATATTGACATCAACACTGCAGCTGCTATTGTCAATAATCCTAAACTTGATCATGTCAAATTTGTCGGCCCTTACGAATGTGCAAAAATCTGGAAAAACTGGGGAGTTCCTGAAGAACGCATCATTGTTGTTAAACCTGGTGACACGATTGAATTAAAAGATCTTAAAATCACTGCAGTTGAATCTTTCGACCGGACCTGCCTGGTAACCCTGCCGGTAGAAGGTGCTGAGGCTCAGGACGGAGAATTGGCAGGACTGCCTGTTACAGACGAAGAAATGGCTCGCAAAGCTGTTAACTATGTCTTTGAAACTCCTGGCGGTACGGTTTACCATGGGGCAGATTCACACTTTTCTAATTATTTTGCAAAACACGGCAAAGACTTTGATGTTGATGTGGCCATTAACAATTATGGTGACAATCCAGTTGGTATTCAAGACAAAATGACTTCAATTGATCTTTTACGTATGGCTGAGAATCTGCGGGCAAAAGTTGTTATTCCGGTGCACTATGATATCTGGTCTAACTTCATGGCTTCAACAGATGAGATTATTCAGCTTTGGAAAATGCGTAAAGATCGGCTTCAGTATCAATTCCATCCATTTATCTGGGAAGTCGGCGGTAAGTATACTTATCCTCAGGATAAAAACCTCATTGAATACCATCATCCTCGCGGCTTTGATGATTGCTTTGAAGAGGATTCCAATATTCAATTTAAGGCCTTGCTGTAAACCTGCTTTTTAGGTTTTCCTCGTGTTTCATAAGGCTTTTTCAGCAGTCGGCTGCAGTTGACTGAAGGTTTTAATATCCGCATGTCGCAGGATGTGCGGGTATTTTTCTAGGCTGTACCATCTGCCTCAGGTTATTTCTGGCTTACCGCCAGCCGTAGACGTCTGAAGGCTTTGTCGTCTTGACAGCCGCCCGCACCCTTCTAGTCGTCCTGGCAGAGGTGCGCTAGCGAAATCAAAGATTTCGGACTTACCGTCATTTTTGCTTTGCTTTTTTAACGGGCTTTGTATCTTGTTGGAATCGAACACGCCTTAAACGCTGCGGGAAAAAGATATAGTAAGTTTAGAATTGATTTCAACTTAGCTAGCCGTAAACGTCTGAAGGCTTTGCAGTCTTAGCAGCCTGCCGCACCCTTCTAGTCGTTCTGGCAGAGGTGCGTCTGCGAAATCAAAGATTTCGGACTTACCGCCATTTTTGCTTTGCTTTTTTAACGGGCTTTGTATCTTGTTGGAATCGAACACGTCTTAAACGCTGCGGGAAAAAGATGTCCTGACTTAGAATCTGGCGATTCGTCAGTCAGTCCCCTATTTTCCTTTTGCGTTTTTCACAGGCTTTGTATCTTGATGAATTGAACACGCCCTAAAATCCTAGTGAAAAAGATGGCTGTCATCGTGATGCCAGCATCACTCGTCATCCCTTATTTTCATACGGATTTTTAAACGGGCTTTGTATCTTGTTAATTGAACACGCCCTAAGAGCTGTGCAGTGAAATCATCCAGTGGATGATTTCAGCCCGAACCTAGAAAAGGGAAAGTGAGGGGACAGGAAATCTGTATCGTTACCTAGTTACCGCTAGCCGTAAACGACTGAAAGCTTTGTCGCCTTAACAGTCGACCGCACCTTTCTAGTCGTTCTGGCAG
>NZ_JBFQEG010000017.1:0-49896 GCF_040930515.1 Streptococcus huangxiaojuni | reverse complement strand
CATGACACAGACATCAAGTTTGGTAGAGCTAACGTCTAAACCGACAAAACATTTCATTTGGAAGGTCTCCTTTCAATTGGATTTGGAAGTTTTCTTGACTACTGTAAGGTTCCCCAGAAACACCTTGCACCAACAGCCTCGCATAAGAGAATTCTAGTCACTGGCTCAGCTGCCGCCTGTACCCTACTAGGTACAGAAGTGAGCTTAGTGGAAACAGCTAGTGTGTTGGAAGTAGGGACAAGGCTTGGGTAACAGACTTTAAAATGAAGTCTAAGCAACAAGGAGAGAAAGAAACAACCATGAGTCCATTCCATGACTCTATTGTTCTGGAAAACCTTGCAATAGTCAAGTTAACGTTATAACAATGATTAAAAACTTGGGATAGAAAAATCCCCATAAACTTATTTTACGAGGAGAAATATTATGCCAAACTATACAAATCCTAATATCAAACCAGTAGAAATAAAAACCCGCCCCGTTGAAACGAAAACGGAAATTGATGAACGCGGTGCTTTTCAACGTCAACCAAACCATTTTACAAGACCATTTGGAGACGGTGAGGGCCAATTGAAGGCAGAAAAAGGACGCTATCATTTATATTGGGCAAAAGGATGTCACTGGTCGAATCGTGCATCTATTGTTCGAGAATTATTAGGTTTGGAAGATGCCATTTCTGTTACAATTGTCGGACACGATTACAAAGACCCGGAAAAACGCCGATATGGATGGGATTTTGCTGCTTATGAAAACCAAGTTGATCCAACAACAGGAGCCGAATTCTTGTCTGAATTTTATTATCGTGCCGATCCAGACTATACTGGTCGTACAACTGTACCAGCTCTTGTAGATTTAGAAACTTATACAGTTGTTAATAATGATTATCATCGATTGACTAATTATTTAGAAGTTAACTTTAAACCATTCCAAAAAGTAAATGCCCCTAATCTCTACCCAGAAGAATTGCGTGCTGATATTGATAATTTGAATGATAATGTTCTTTTTCCATTTGTTAACAATGGCGTTTATCGAATGATGTTTGCACAATCCTTAGTTGCTTACGAGGAAGCATTCGATGATTTTTTCACAACTTTAGATGTGCTTGAAAAACGATTGGAGAATAATAGATTTTTATTTGGTGATTATGTTACAGACAGTGATGTGCGCTTTTTTGTCACTTTAGCACGCTTTGATACACACTACTATCGAAATTTAGGTCCAATTAAGAAGCGAATTTCCGAATACACCAATATCTGGGGCTATGCTCGTGACCTGTATGAAATTCCAGCTTTTAAACACAATACTTATTTTCACGATATTGCACGTGGTTGGGATACAAAAAAAGAAAAATTATTTGTTGATTTCAACTCACGATTTGCTGATGACATTGATTTCGATGCAATATGGTCAGCACCACAAAAAAGAAAATACCTTTCAAAAACGCCCGAACAAAAATTTCTAATAGGTTGATTTATGGAAATAATAAAAAGAGAGAAGGGGACAAAGATTGCGATTTTACGAAAAATTGCTTTCTCTCCACTCTCTGCTTTTCAAGTCTGAACTGAAATCATTACAGCTGACCAGATTCTTAAAAACCTATGAGAGTTACTGGTTTTGTCTCTCTGTTTTTTAGTGAGCCAAGAAAGTCTGGATGTTTATTCCTCTTAACCAGTTTTTACTAAGGAACAAGTAAGGACTGGCAGGAATACTGCTGTATCAAAAATATACTTTATTGCTGCTTCGGCTATATTCTGGGAATATGACAAAAATGTCATGTTCTTTTTGTATGCAATTATTTATACTATGCTTATCTTAGTTAAAGGAGTGGTTCTGTATGCGGGAAGATGAATTTGACAGTTTATGTAAAAAAGTTAGGCCGATTATTTTAAAGTTAAAACGCAGTTATCACATCCATTTGTGGGACTATAATGACTGGCTGCAGGAAGGAGATATCGTCCTGTTCAGCCTTTTGTATGAACACCCGGATCTATACTATGATGAACTGAAATTGTACGTCTATTTTAAAACCAAATTTTCTAACTATTTGAAAGATGTTATTCGTCAGCAGGAAAGTTATAAACGGAAATTTAACAAAATGGTTTATGAGGAAATTAGCGACATAGGGCATTGTGTGAGCGATAAAAGTTTAGCATTAGACGATTACGTTGCCTATAAAGAAGTCATTCAGGAGGTAGAGAATAGCTTAGATGGGAAAGAAGAGCGTGAAATGTTTCAAAAACTCTTACGTGGAGAACGTTTTGCTGGGCGGCAAAAAATGATAAAAAAACTTCAGCCTCTGTTTAAAGATTTTAAGTGATACTATTACTTTTGGTGGCAGTGAAAACTCTGATATTCAGGCGGTTATTTCACCCCGTAAACAGTCCAAAATAAAAATAGTCATGCGGCCCGCTGCGGGCCGCATGACTATTGAAAAGCCTGTCTGCTTGTCATAGGCGCTTGAATAGATGGTGAGTACAAGCTATGTATCTTTTTCAAGGGGATATCAGCGAGCGTTGGTTCGATCCCAATACGTTTTACAGTCTCTGAAGATTAATCAAGCAAGATGGCAGATTGTTAATTCTCCAAGGGCATAAAGTTTCCCACTATTAGTCCGATAATCCGCGGATTTTCATCGTAAGGGGCGAATTTGTCTGCATAGCGTTTATTAATAGACACCAAACGCAGCCCGTCTTCTTCGCGGTAGACTTTTTTGATGTAAGTCTGTCCATCCCATTCTACCGCATAAATAGCACCGTCATAATCAAAGCCGGTTTGCTTTATAAGAGCAACCTCACCATTTAAAAAGGTAGGTTCCATGGAATCTCCAAAAACCCAAGAAGCAAAATCATGATCAATTTCTTCATCATAAAAAACAGTATCAAAATTGCCATCTCCAAAGTAAGCAAAGCCTGAACCGGCTGATAGTTTTTCAAATACTTTGTAAGGGTAGCGTTTAGGCTGCGCCAAGTCTGTTACTTTATTTTGTTTTGCAAGCAAATTTTGTGAATAATCCATTACTTTATCCTTATTGTTTTGATTTAGCTGTGTATAAACTGCTACAATATCATGTTCAGATAAAAAATAGCTGGGTGCAACGTCTAGAAGCTCCGATAATTTTTTAAGATTTTTTTGATTAGGCTTAGTTTTACCCTTCTCCCAATTGCAATAAGACGGTCTGGAGATGCTTAGCTCTTTTGCCAAGTAGGCTTGAGTCAGCTGGAACTGCTGCCGTCTTTCTTTTAATTTTTTGGCTGAGAACATAGCAAGCCCTCCTTCGTTAGTTTATAGACTAATATTAGTTTACCATTTTTTTTGAAAAAATACAAAGAATTCTTAAATTTTTTTATTATAACATGGTCTTATGCTATAATAAATAGAAAAGGAGGATGGTATGATTTGGTCTTTACTTATCGGAGCTTTTATCGGAATGGTTGCCGGAGGGATTACAAATAAAGGCAGTTCAATGGGTTGCTTGGCTAATATAGCTGCTGGACTGTTAGGTTCGTTTGTTGGACGAAGTTTATTTGGTGCTTGGGGTCCGGCTCTGGCAGGTATGCACCTTATTCCTTCTATTTTAGGAGCTGTTATTGTTATCGCCGTTGTCTCTCTGTTTACTGGCGATAAATAATATGTTTTTGTCTTATCCCCATCTGCTGAAGCGAATAGCTGTCTGGCAGATGGGTTTTTGCTTAATGATGATAAAACTGTCAGCCTTAAGAAGGAGGTCTTTTATATCAAGATAGCAGTAAGGCTAAACTAAAACCAAGCCCTTTTTCTGAAAAGACAGAAAACATAGAATAAGTCATGAAAATATGTTAAAATGAAAACATTATAAACGGAGGTTCAGACATGAAAGCAATCATTACGGTCGTTGGGAAAGATAAAACTGGAATTGTCGCCGGAGTTTCAACCAAAATTGCAGAATTAGACTTGAATATTGATGATATTACACAAACAGTCTTGGATGAATTTTTTACAATGATGATGCTCGTCTCATCAGAAGAGAAAAAAGATTTTACTGTGCTGCGTTCGGAACTGGAAGCACTCGGCGATGATTTAAATGTCAAAATCAATATTCAGAGTTCAGCGATTTTTGACGCTATGCATAATTTGTGAGTTAGGAGTAGGTAAGTAAGAATGAATATTAAGCAGGTTACTGAAACTATTGAAATGATTGAAGAACAGAATTTTGATATTCGAACCATCACCATGGGGATTTCCCTGCTGGACTGCATTGATTCAGATATAGAGCGTGCGGCTGAAAAGATTTATCAAAAGATTGTTACAAAGGCAGCGAGACTTGTAACGGTCGGTGATGAAATTGCTGCTGAACTAGGCATTCCTATCGTTAACAAGCGTGTATCTGTGACCCCTATTGCTTTGATTGGGGCAGCAACATCTGCCAAAGATTATGTCCCTATTGCCAAAGCACTTGACAAAGCAGCTCATGAGATTGGTGTTGATTTTATCGGCGGATTTTCTGCTCTGGTACAGAAAGGTTACCAAAAAGGCGATGAGATTTTAATTCAGTCCATTGCTCCTGCTTTGGCTGAGACCAGCAAAGTCTGTGCTTCTGTCAATATTGCTTCGAGTAAATCCGGCATCAATATGACGGCTGTCGGCGATATGGGCCGTGTAATTAAAGAAACAGCTCGCTTATCTGATTCAGGGGCTGCCAGATTGGTTGTTTTTGCTAATGCCGTTGAAGATAATCCCTTTATGGCTGGTGCTTTTCATGGTGTCGGTGAAGCGGATGTTGTTATTAATGTCGGAGTATCAGGCCCTGGTGTGGTCAAGCGTGCCTTAGAAAAAGTGCGGGGAGAAAGTTTTGACCTATTAGCTGAGACAGTGAAAAAAACAGCTTTTAAAATTACACGTATTGGACAGCTTGTCGGTCAAATGGCTTCAGAGCGCTTAGGTGTGAAGTTTGGTATTGTTGATTTATCGCTGGCTCCTACTCCTGCGATTGGCGATTCGGTTGCACGTGTACTGGAGGAGATGGGGCTTGAAACTGTTGGTGCTCATGGCACAACAGCGGCGCTTGCATTGCTTAATGATCAGGTGAAAAAGGGCGGCGTTATGGCCTGCAATCAGGTTGGCGGTCTGTCAGGAGCATTTATCCCGGTTTCTGAAGATGAAGGGATGATTGCAGCAGTAGAAAACGGTTCTCTAAACTTGGAGAAGCTGGAGGCAATGACAGCTATTTGTTCGGTCGGTTTAGATATGATTGCGGTTCCGGCAGATACACCTCATGAGACTATCGCTGCAATGATTGCAGATGAAGCTGCAATCGGAGTCGTTAACCAAAAAACGACAGCTGTACGCGTTATTCCTAAAGGAAAAGAGGGAGACATACTGGAATTCGGCGGTCTCTTGGGGGCAGCTCCGGTTATGGGAGTCAATAAGGCTTCTGCTTCTGACTTTATTGCCCGCGGCGGTCAGATTCCGGCTCCGATTCATAGTTTTAAAAATTAAAAGATACACTTGCAGATTTTGCAAGTGTTTTCATTTCATGTTATAATGAAAAGCAGAGTTATCGGAGGAAGGGATATGAAAAAAGTAAAACTCTATATTGCCCGTCATGGGAAAACGATGTTTAACACTATCGGGCGAGCCCAAGGTTGGAGTGATACACCCCTGACTGCACAAGGGGAGCACGGTATTCGGGAGCTTGGTATCGGTTTGAAGGAAGCTGGAATAGTATTTGATGCGGCCTTTTCAAGTGATTCGGGGCGGACCATGCAAACCATGGAAATTATTTTAAAAGAATGCCAGCAGGAGAAGATTCCCTACACCCGTGATAAGCGCATTCGGGAGTGGTGTTTCGGCAGTTTAGACGGCGGTTATGACGGAGAGCTTTTCTATGGCGTACTGCCTAGGACTAAGGCCTTTGAAAATGGCCGTGATATGAAGGATGTTCCTTATCCTGAGCTGGCTGAAAGTCTTGTTGAAGTAGATACTGCTAACTGGGCAGAGCCTTGGCCTGTTCTGCGAAAAAGGATTTATGATGGATTTGAAGCGATTGCTGTAAAAATGGAGGAGCAAGGCGGCGGCAATGCTATTGTTGTCAGTCATGGTATGACCATCAATACCTTTGCCTGGCTGGTGGAACCTAATCAGCCACGGCTTTCTCTGGATAATGGTTCGGTTACTGTTGCTAATTATGAGGACGGCCGGTTTATACTTGAGACCGTTGGTGATATGTCTTACCGGCAAATAGGAAGAAAGATCTTAGAAGACGTAGAAAACGCATGAAACAAAGAAATTTACTGACTTTTACATTATTTCTGATAGTGTTAGCGGTTGCGGCTATGACTGTTTATCTCTTCAATTATCAGGAGGAGAGTAAAGACGGCCCACTGACTTCAAGTTCTTCATCATCAGTTGCTGCCAGCAAAGAACAGACAGTTGCTGCTTTACCTGATGTGTCGGCAGATGACTGGGAATTGGTTCTTGTTAATCGTGACAACATTACTGCTGAAATGAATCCGAGTTTGACTGAAGTTGATGGTGTAGCGGTTGACTCCCGTATTGCAGACAATGTTCGGGAATTTTTGGCGGCCGCTCAGGCGGTTGACAGCAGTGAACATCTTATATCGGGT
The DNA here is from genome assembly GCF_040930515.1 of Streptococcus huangxiaojuni. Taxonomy (NCBI): domain Bacteria; kingdom Bacillati; phylum Bacillota; class Bacilli; order Lactobacillales; family Streptococcaceae; genus Streptococcus; species Streptococcus huangxiaojuni. Next base: position 43,297 of record NZ_JBFQEG010000017.1, on the reverse strand, counting down.
TATCGCAGTGTAGCCTATCAGGAAGAACTGTTTGATAACTATGTCAGCCAAGAGCGGGCTGACGACCCCAGTTTAACCCAAAGTCAGGCTGAAGAACTAGTCAAAACCTACTCTCAGCCTGCTGGGGCCAGTGAGCATCAAACAGGTCTGGCCATTGATATGAGTACGGTAGATTATTTAAATGCCAGTGACCCTGATGTAGTAGCCCAAATAGCTGAGCTTGCGCCTGATTACGGTTTTGTTTTGCGTTTTCCTGAAGAAAAAACAAGCTTTACAGGAGTGGGCTATGAGGACTGGCACTTTCGGTATGTCGGGACCGAATCCGCTCGGTATATGACAAAAAATAATCTTTGTTTAGAAGAATATATTGCTTTGTTAAAGGAGCGTGATTAATTGAGAAGACGGCTTTCTCTCAGATACTTTCTTGCTTTTGTTTTACTTTTTATCTTGACTGTTCCACTGCCTTTGTCACTGCGGGACAATATTCCTGACAGCAGACAAAAACAGGCTGTTGCTTATACAAAAGAAGAATTTATTAAAGAAATAGCTCCTACTGTTCAGACGGCGGCTGCATCTTATGGTTTACGTCCTTCGCTTGTTCTTGGTCAGGCTGTTTTAGCTTCGGATTATGGTAGGGATTTGCTGGCAGTCAAATATCATAATTTATTTGGTATCAGAGCGCAGGCCGGTGATAATTCAGTGCTGTTAAAAGATGAATTATATATAGATAATGTTTGGCAAGAACAAAATGTGCGGTTTAAAATTTATCATTCCTGGGATGAAGCTATTTATGATTACTTGGATTTACTGAAATCCGGTGATCTTTGGGGAGATAAGCTCTACACGCAAATGGCTACCTTAAAGGGGTATAAGGGCCCGGCTCAGTCTTTGCAAGGGTCCGGCTTTAGTACAGATCCTGATTATGCTTCAAAACTCACTCAGGTTATTGAAAAAAATGATTTAACACAATACGATTGAAAAATTTAGCACTCTTTTTAAAAGAGTGCTAAATTTTTGCATTTTTTTCTTGACAGGTCTGCTAAAAAGAGTATAATAAAGACATAAGTTAGCAGTCTTACTTGAAGAGTGCTAATTTCCAAATGATTTGGAAGGGGGATTGGTTTGTGATTACTCCGCGGCAAAATGATATTTTAAATCTTATTATTGAAATGTTTACTCAAACTCATGAACCTATTGGCTCCAAAAAACTGCAGACACTTATTGATTCAAGCAGCGCGACAATTAGAAATGATATGGCCAAGCTTGAAAAATTAGGTTTGCTTGAAAAAGCTCATACTTCAAGCGGTCGTATGCCCAGCCCAGCTGGTTTTAAGTATTTTGTCGAACACTCACTCAGTTTTGACAGTGTTAATGAGCAAGATGTTTACCGGGTTGTTAAAGCATTTGATTTTGAGGCTTTCAAACTGGAAGATCTCTTACAGCGGGCCAGTCATGTTTTGTCAGAAATGACAGGGTATACTGCTGTCGTGCTTGATGTGGAACCGGCCAGACAGAAGCTGACGGGCTTTGAGATTGTCCAGCTAAGCAACCATGATGCTCTGGCAATTTTAACGCTCGATGAATCAAAGCCTGCCACAGTACAGTTTGCTATTCCCAAAAATTTTCTGAAACGCGATTTGCTAATCTTAAAGGAAATTGTGGACGAGCGCCTGCTTGACCGGTCAGTTATGGATATCCACTACAAATTAAGAACAGAGATTCCGCAGATTGTGCAAAAGTACTTTACTGTGACTGATAATGTTTTAGATCTGTTTGATTATATTTTTGCTGAGTTATTCAAAGAGTCTGTTTTTGTGAGCGGTAAAGTTAACTCACTGGAATATGCAGAGCTAAAAACGTATCAGTTTCTGGATGATCCGCAGCGTGTTGCACTTGCTTTGCGCAGCAGTATACAGGAAGATGAGATGGGCAGTGTTCAGGTTGGTGACAGTAAAGAAGCTGCTTTGGCTGATGTTACGGTTTTAACACACAAATATCTGATTCCTTATAGAGGTTTCGGTCTGTTGGCTTTAATCGGCCCGATTGACATGGATTATCGAAGAAGTGTCAGTTTGGTTAATGTGATTGGCCGTGTCTTAGTTATGAAACTGGGCGATTATTACCGCTACCTCAACAGCAATCATTACGAGGTTAATTAAGTAGAAAGAGAGAGGTTGAAATCTTGGCAGAAGATGTAAAAAATGAAGAAGTTGAAAAAGAGGCTGAAGCAGCAGATACAGTGACCGATGATTCAGTACAGGAAACTGCGGAGGAAACTCCTGAAAAGTCGGAACTGCAACTGGCCAATGAGCGGGCAGAGGATTTTGAGAATAAATACCTGCGTGCTCACGCAGAAATGCAAAATGTTCAGCGTCGGGCAAATGAGGAACGGCAAAATTTGCAGCGCTACCGCTCTCAAGATTTAGCAAAGGCTATCTTACCAAGCTTGGATAATCTTGAGCGTGCTTTGGCCGTAGAAGGGCTGACAGATGATGTTAAAAAGGGACTTGAAATGGTTCAGGAAAGCCTGCTGCAGGCTTTGAAAGAAGAAGGCGTGGAAGAAGTTGAGGTTGGCCAATTTGACCACAATTTCCATATGGCCGTTCAAACTTTGCCGGCAGATGATGAGCATCCGGCCGATACTGTTGCAGAGGTTCTGCAAAAGGGTTACAAACTGCATGAACGTTTGCTCAGGCCAGCTATGGTCATTGTTTATAACTAAGAAGTCTTCTATAAAAAAAAGCAAGGGGCAGCAGTTTGCTGTGCTGAGCTATTGTTTTTGATTTGAGGCTTTGGCTATTCGACCGCAATGTCATAAAACTATAAGTAAAAAGAAATAGAAAAATTGAAAGGAAAGAGAACCTAGAGAGTCGGTCTTTGCCGTTTTCTTGATAAGCCGGATTGCGAAAATCTGTATTTGGCTGGTTCTTGGTAATGTATTTATGTCTAAAATTATTGGTATTGACTTAGGAACAACTAACTCAGCGGTAGCAGTTCTTGAAGGAACTGAAAGTAAAATTATTGCAAATCCGGAAGGCAATCGTACGACCCCTTCAGTAGTATCTTTTAAAAACGGTGAAATCATTGTAGGAGATGCTGCTAAACGGCAGGCGGTTACAAATCCGGAAACTGTTCTTTCCATTAAATCTAAAATGGGAACCTCGGAAAAAGTTGCGGCTAATGGGAAAGAATACACACCGCAAGAAATTTCAGCTATGATTTTACAGTATCTTAAAGGTTATGCCGAAGATTATCTTGGAGAAAAGGTAGACAAAGCTGTTATTACGGTTCCTGCTTACTTTAACGATGCACAGCGTCAAGCCACAAAAGATGCCGGTAAAATTGCAGGACTTGAGGTAGAACGTATTATCAATGAACCTACTGCAGCTGCCCTTGCCTACGGCCTTGATAAGACAGATAAAGATGAAAAAGTTTTAGTCTTTGACCTAGGCGGAGGAACCTTCGACGTCTCAATTCTTGAGTTAGGAGACGGTGTTTTTGATGTGTTGGCCACTGCCGGAGATAATAAACTGGGCGGAGATGACTTCGACCAAAAAATTATTGATTTCTTGGTTGAAGAATTCAAGAAAGAAAACGGTATTGATTTAGCAGCAGACAAGATGGCTCTTCAACGTCTGAAAGATGCTGCTGAAAAAGCTAAAAAGGATTTATCAGGAGTAACACAAACGCAAATCAGCCTGCCGTTTATCACCGCTGGTGAAGCTGGCCCTCTGCATTTGGAAACAAATCTTTCGCGTGCTAAATTTGACGATTTAACAAGTGACTTGGTTGAACGGACTAAAACACCGGTTCGTCAAGCACTTTCCGATGCTGGGCTGTCATTGTCTGAAATTGACGAAGTTATCCTTGTCGGCGGATCAACACGTATCCCTGCAGTTGTTGAAGCTGTTAAAGCAGAAACAGGCAAAGAGCCTAATAAGTCTGTTAACCCTGATGAAGTTGTTGCTATGGGGGCTGCTATTCAAGGCGGTGTGATTACAGGTGATGTAAAAGATGTCGTCCTGCTTGATGTTACTCCGCTGTCACTGGGTATTGAAACAATGGGCGGTGTGTTCACAAAACTGATTGACCGCAACACAACTATTCCAACGTCTAAATCACAAGTCTTCTCTACAGCAGCAGACAATCAGCCTGCAGTGGATATTCACGTGCTTCAAGGGGAACGCCCTATGGCCGCAGATAATAAAACACTTGGCCGCTTCCAGCTGACTGATATTCCGGCTGCTCCTCGCGGTGTACCACAAATTGAAGTGACTTTTGATATTGATAAAAACGGGATTGTTTCGGTAAAAGCTAAAGATCTTGGAACACAAAAAGAACAACACATTGTCATTAAGTCTAATGATGGCTTAAGTGAAGAAGAGATTGACCGCATGATGAAGGATGCTGAAGCGAACGCTGAAGCAGATGCTAAGCGCAAAGAAGAAGTCGATCTTAAAAATGAAGTGGATCAGGCTATCTTTGCGACTGAAAAAACGATTAAGGAAACTGAAGGCAAAGGTTTTGACACTGAACGCGACGCTGCTCAGTCTGCCCTTGATGAATTAAAAGCGGCTCAAGAATCCGGAAATCTGGATGACATGAAAACTAAGCTAGAAGCGCTTAATGAAAAATCACAAGCTTTAGCAGTGAAACTTTATGAACAAGCAGCAGCGGCTCAGCAAGCTCAAGCAGAAGCAGACGGCAACCAAACAGAAGGAGCTTCAGATAATAAGAGCGGCGACGATGATGTTGTTGATGGCGAGTTCACTGAAAAATAAGGTTTTACTCAGCTAGTTTAACGTTTTTACTCAGTGGTTTTCCTTGTCAGGCTGTGAAAAGATCTCACGGCCTGTTTGAGGATTTAATAAAATGCGGGCTGTCCTTGGATTGGCATTGCTGTCGAAAAGACAGCCTGCTTTGACTGAGAGAAGTCTGAAAAATGTTAAACTACAGAATCAGTGAATTGCTTTTTACGCCATAAAATCAATCATATAAATCAGAGGTTGAGAAAAAGCAGCAACCTCTGTTTTTGAATAAAGGATATAAATATGAATAATACTGAATTTTATGAACGCTTAGGGGTATCAAAGGATGCTTCTCAGGATGAGATAAAAAAAGCTTATCGCAAGATGTCCAAGAAATATCATCCGGATATAAATAAAGAAGCTGGTGCTGAGCAAAAATACAAAGATATTCAAGAGGCATATGAAACTCTGGGAGATCCGCAAAAACGTGCTAATTACGACCAATACGGCTCTGCTGGTGCCCAAGGCGGTTTTGGCGGAGATGCCGGCGGCTTTGGTGGCTTTGACAGCAGCGGCTTTGGCGGTTTTGAAGATATCTTTTCAAGTTTCTTTGGCGGCGGAACCAGCCGCAATCCTTCTGCTCCCCGTCAGGGAGATGATTTGCAGTACCGTCTTAATCTTCAGTTTGAGGAAGCTGTCTTTGGAATTGAGAAGGAAGTCAGCTACAATAGAGAGTCTTCCTGTGCAACATGTGCAGGGACAGGTGCTAAGCCGGGAACAAGTCCGGTGACTTGTTCGAAGTGTCACGGTTCAGGTGTTATCAATGTTGATACGCAAACTCCTCTTGGAATGATGCGCCGGCAGGTGACTTGTGATGTCTGCCATGGAACCGGTAAAGAAATTAAAGAGCCTTGTGCAACATGTCATGGAACAGGCCATCAGACACAGACGCATAAAGTGTCTGTGAAAATTCCTGCCGGTGTCGAAACCGGACAGCAAATTCGTCTGCAGGGTCAAGGAGAAGCTGGATTTAACGGCGGTCCTTACGGAGATTTGTTTGTCATTATTAATGTCCTGCCAAGCAGTCAATTCGAGCGAAATGGTTCAACGATTTATTATCAGATGGACATTAGTTTTGTTCAGGCAGCTCTTGGCGATACAGTTGAAGTGCCTACCGTTCATGGGAATGTTGAGATGACTATTCCGGCAGGTACACAGACCGGAAAAACCTTCCGTCTGAAAGGCAAAGGTGCTCCTAAACTCAGAGGGAACGGACAAGGTGACCAGCATGTGACGGTCAATATTGTAACCCCAAATAAACTAAATGATGCTCAAAAAGAAGCTTTGAGAGCTTTTGCAGCAGCTGGGGGGGATAAGGTCCACCCCAAGAAAAAAGGCTTCTTTGATAAAATGAAAGATGCTTTTGAAGAGATTTGAATGATAACAATTTAAAAAGAAGAGGACTGAACACTCTCGGATTAAAGCCGAGGTCACCTCTTCTTTTTTGATTGGTGATCAGATAGTGCTATTTTAAACAAGGCTGTATAAGAGCGATATTTTATCTTAGGTTTTACGATTAGGTCTTAGGCTGTAGGCTAATCATCCGGGGCATCTTTATTTTAGTGAAATTGCTGGGAGAACTTCCGGTTTTACTGGCTGCTGATCGATCTGTCTGGGGACAGTTTCTGTAATCTATCCTAGAGTCCTGTGCCGAGAAATGATAAAATAATGGCATGATACGATATAAGGCGATTATTTCATATGACGGGACAGATTTTTCTGGTTTTCAGCGCCAGCCGCAGCAGCGGACAGTCCAGGAGGAACTTGAGAAGACACTGCAGCGCTTAAACAGCGGACAGGCTGTTGTTGTTCATGGCGCTGGGCGTACGGATGCTGGTGTTCATGCTTACGGTCAGGTCGTTCATTTTGATTTACCGCAGGCGCGTGATCTTGAAAAACTGCGTTTCGGACTGGATACACAAACACCGGATGATATTGATGTGATTAGTGTTCAAGAGGTTTCAGAGGCTTTTCATGCTCGCTATAATAAGCATTATAAAACTTATGAATTTCTTGTAGATATAGGCCGGCCTAAAAACCCTTTGCTGCGTCACTATGCTACCCACTTTCCCTATCCGCTGACTCTTGCGCTTATGGAAGAGGCCATCCCAGATTTGCTTGGAACGCATGACTTTACTGGCTTTACCGCTGCTGGCAGCAGTGTGGTCAATAAGGTTCGTACTATAAAAGTGGCTGAGCTTCGCTTTGACAAAGATAAAAATCTTTTGGTTTTTACCTTTTCCGGTGACGGTTTTCTTTATAAACAAGTACGCAATATGGTGGGGACCTTACTTAAAATCGGAACGGGCAGGATGCCTGTCAGTCAGATTAAGACTGTTTTGGAAACAAAGGATCGCACCTTGGCCGGACCGACTGCGGCGGGGAATGGTCTTTATCTGAAGGAGATTATTTATGAAGAATAATTATATTTTAACAATAGCAGGCAGTGATATCCTCAGTGGCGGAGGCCTGCAGGCTGATTTAGCCACTTTTTCGCAATATTGCCTTTTTGCCTTTGTCGCTCAGACCTGTATGACTAGTGTGGAGGAGGGGCAGCTAGAGGTTATTCCGACAGATTTGACAGTTTTTAAGAAGCAGCTGAAAAGCCTTGCAGATATCCCTTTTTCGGTTATTAAGATCGGCCTGCTCCCAACTGAAGAGATTGCGGCTGCTGTTTTGGATTTTATTAAACAGCAAGCTCCTGCCAAAATAGTTTTGGATCCAGTCCTTGTGTTTAAAGAAAACAGTGATAAAGAAGTGGCTGATATGCGGGATATCTTGCGTGATTTTTTTCCTTATGTTACTGCAGTAACTCCTAATCTTCATGAAGCTGAAATCTTATCTGGTCAGTCTATCAGGAATTTAGCTGATATGCAGAATGCCGCTTACTTCTTGTACCAGCTGGGGATTGAAAATGTGGTAATAAAGGGAGGAACAAGGCTAGCCTCTCCCTTAGCTACAGATATAGTTTATGATGGTGAAAATATGCAGGAGTTCAGCACACCTTTGCTTAATCATAATAATAACGGTGCCGGCTGTACTTTCGCGGCCAGTATTGCGGCTCAGCTGGCTTTTGGAAGCAATCTTCCTGAGGCTGTAAAAAAGGCCAAAGCTTTTGTTTATCATGCTATTACACACGCAAATGAATATGGGGTGGTGCCGTATTATGGGGAAAAATAAGACAAAAGAATTAGCGGTTTTGGCTGTGTTAACAGCTTTAAGTGTCGTTTTAGCCTATATTCACCTGCCGACACCGACAGGCTATTTGACTTTATTGGATACGGGGATATACTTCACAGCCTTCTATCTTGGATCGCAGTCAGGAGCAGTTGTGGGCGGGCTGTCAGGTTTTTTAATTGACCTTTTGCTTGGTTATCCTCACTATATGATCTATAGTTTAATAGCCCACGGCCTTCAGGGCTTCTTTGCTGGCTGGAAAGGGAAGAAACGGTTGCTGGGAATCTTGTTGGCCGGTGTTGCTATGGTAGGCTCTTATTTTGCAGCAGCTTTGCTGCTTGGCTATGGCTGGGGTGCTGCCTGGGCAGGAATCTGGGGCAATATTGCTCAGAATATTCTGGGGCTGTCGGCCGGCGGCTTTACCTATCTGGCCTATAGACGCTCTGGGAAGCGATAGGTATGGCTGCTGCCAGTTATTAAGAGAGGAAGTTTTATCTATGGATTTGAATATACTGGAAAAGGAAACCAGACGCATTGCAGCTGACATTATTGAGCGCAGTGCGATTAAAAAAGACCAGATTTTTGTTTTAGGCTTGTCTTCTAGTGAGGTTGCCGGCGGTTTGATTGGAAAGAATTCCAATCTTGAGATTGGTGAAATCATCGTTAAAACCATTCTGGAAGAGGTTGCCAAATCCGGTGTGTATTTGGCGGTGCAGGGGTGTGAGCATATTAACCGCGCTCTGGTTGTTGAGCGTGCAGCAGCAGAAAGCAAGGGCCTGGAGATTGTCAATGTTCTGCCGACAGTTCATGCTGGCGGAAGCGGACAGCTTGCAGCTTTTAAATTTATGACTGATCCTGTTGAAGTGGAGGAAGTGACTGCTTATGCTGGGCTTGATATCGGTGATACATCAATCGGGATGCATGTTAAGCGTGTACAAGTCCCACTTATCCCTCTGGAACGTGAGTTGGGGGGAGCCCATGTGACAGCGCTTGCCAGCCGTCCTAAATTGATAGGCGGAGCGCGGGCTCAGTACAGTCAAGATCCGATTCGGAAATTTTGAGATAAAAAGGACAGACCTTATAATCATAGGGCCTGTCCTATTTTTGATAAGCCTGTCAGCCTTTAGAGGTTGGAAGAGGCTGGTCTTTAAAAGTGTTAATTGTTGGCAGCTGAATGCCGTCTGCAATCAAAGCTTCTTGATAAAAACCGTAAAAAACGGAGTAGATTCGATTTTGTTGGCCATTTTGAACAAAGATGTGAATGCGAAAAACCAATTGTTCGGCTTGATTGGTTTGCAGCCCCAGAATTACTGGACTGTCGACGATTTCCGGGTAGTTTTGCAGCTGTTTTTTGTTGACCGTTTCTATGATATCAGTGATTTTTTCCAGATTAGTATGAGCATAAATCGGAATATCAATCTGTGCCCGCATATTGCCGCGCGATTTGTTGCTGACAAGCAAAATTTCTCGATTAGGTATAAAGTGGAGCGTCCCGTCAAACCCGCGAACCTGAGTTGTACGGATACCAAGATCAGCAACATTGCCTGTAATTGAGCCAATTTCGACAGAATCGCCGACATCATACTGGTTTTCCAGAAGAATAAAAAAACCGTTGACCACATCTGAGAGAAAGCCCTGAGCTCCAAGACCGATTGCCAGGCCGGCGAGCCCTGCTCCGGCCAAGAGGCTGGAAACCGGGACTCCTAAAATTGTTAATATCCAGTAAAGGAGAAGAAAATAAAGCCCATAATTCATGATATTGTTTGACAGCTTAACAATGGTCTGCTGTCGGGCTTTGTTCTGACGTATAAAAGACAGCGATTTGCCAATCGTCTGGTTTAGGATATGGGACAGGATTCGTTTGCTAATTAAAAATAAAAGCAGCAAGAGCAGCAAGGAGACCAGCTTGGAAAGGGCATCAACAGCCAAATCGTCCAGATGAAGCTGCTCGATATATCTTGTTATAATAGTCATAAGCTTAGTTTATCAAAAAAACAGCAAAACGAAAAGAAAAGACAGTTTTTTGAGCGGCGTTCAGGCTATAACGGTCTGTCAAAAAAGCAGCAGAAAGTCATTGGCATTTTGACTAATCTGCTCTCAAATTTTTTTCAGATGAAAGAAAATTGTATAAAAAAACTTTTAAAAGCTCATGAAATATGGTAAACTAAACTGTATCTAAATAATTTTAAGGAGAAACGACTGCAATGTCAACATCATTTGAAAATACAGCTACAAATCGTGGTCTCATTACATTCACAATCGGTCAGGATAAGATTCAGCCAGCGCTGGATAAGACATTCAATAAAGTAAAAAAAGACTTGAACGTTCCAGGATTCCGTAAAGGGCGTATACCGCGTGCAATTTTTAATCAGAGGTTTGGGGAAGAAGCCCTGTATGAGGATACTCTCAATGCTATTTTGCCTGCAGCCTATGATGCAGCAGTTGCTGAATTAGGACTTGATGTTGTGGCACAGCCGAAGATTGATGTTAAGTCAATGGAAAAAGGGGCAGACTGGACTCTGACAGCCGAAGTGGTGACTAAGCCGGAAGTTAAGCTTGGTGATTATAAAAATCTTGAGGTATCAGTTGATGTCGATCAGGAAGTGACTGATGCTGAAATTGATCAAAAGGTTGAAGCTGAGCGCAATAATTTAGCTGAACTCGTTCTTAAAGATGATGCTGCCGAAGAAGGGGATACTGTTGTTATTGACTTTGTCGGTTCGGTTGATGGTGTTGAATTTGACGGCGGCAAAGGGGATAATTTCTCTCTTGAACTTGGCTCAGGACAGTTCATACCTGGTTTTGAAGAACAGCTGGTCGGCAGCAAGGCAGGGGAAACCCTCGATGTCAATGTGACATTCCCAGAAGATTACCAGTCTGAAAATTTGGCCGGCAAGGCGGCAAAATTTGTCACAACTGTTCATGAAGTAAAGGCAAAAGAAGTACCGGAGCTTGACGATGAACTGGCAAAAGATATCGATGAAGAGGTTGAAACCCTTGAAGAGCTGAAAGCTAAATATCGGGACGAATTAGCAGCTGATAAGAAAAAAGCTTATGATGATGCTGTTGAAGGTGCTGCGCTTGAATTGGCTGTTGAAAATGCTGAAATCGTTGAACTCCCTGAAGAAATGGTTGACGCAGAAGTTCATCGTGCAATGAATGAATTTATGAATAATATGCAGCGCCAAGGTATTTCACCGGAAATGTATTATCAGCTGACAGGAACGACTGAGGAAGACCTTCATAAACAATATGAAGTCGATGCTGAAAAACGGACCAAGACTAATCTCGTCATTGAAGCGATTGCTGAGGCTGAAGATTTTGAAGCAACAGAAGAAGAAATTGAAAAAGAAGTTACAGAACTTGCAGCTGAATACAATATGCCTAACGAACAAGTTCGCAATCTTCTTTCAGCAGATATGCTTAAACATGATATTACAATGAAAAAAGCAGTCGAAGCAGTGACAAGCACAGCAAAAGTAAAATAAAGCTAAAAAACCAGATGGCTGCATCTGGTTTTTTTATGTCTGTCTTTTTAGAGTGACTGTTAAAGTCTTAATTATAAATGGTTCTTCTCCGATTATTTTGCTATACTGGAGGTATAAAAGTGCTTCTGCCTGATTGGCTCTGCAGCTGCTGCAGCCAGGACGGATGAATTTATTGCTAAAACCAGGAGTTGCTATGATAAAAGCTATTATTTTTGATATGGATGGGGTTATTGTTGATACGGAATATTTGGATTTTCAGCTTCAAAGCGCCTATATTAAATCTCTTGCCTCATTTCCTGAGCAATTGACTCATGACGATTTTTCACATTTAGTCGGACGTTCTGGGCAGGATTTGCTGGCTCGAATCAAGGTACTTACCAAGACGCATCTGACTTTTGATGATATTGAAGAGGGCCTCAGAAGGATTGAGCAGAAAAAATATCAGCCCGCTGCCTACCTGCCTTTGTTTAGAACAGGCATCACAGCTATTTTACAGTACGCCAAAGAACAGCATATATCGCTTGCGGTTGCTTCATCAACGCAGAAAACATATCTTTTCGATATTTTGAAAAACTGCGGGATTAAAGAGGACTTTGATTTAGTTGTCAGCGGTGAAGATTTTCCCAAAAGCAAGCCCGATCCAGCTATTTATCAATTTGTCTTAAACTATTTTGATTTATCTCCTTCCCAAGCGCTGGCAGTGGAGGATTCGCCTTCCGGAATTAAGGCGGCTAAAAGCGCTGGGATTTATACGATTGCTTATGAAGAAAAAAGAATGGCTGTTGATCAGTCTCAGGCCGATACAAAGGCCAGAGATATGAAAGAAGTTCTAGAGCTGATTAAGCAGAGGAATTCTTAGGAGTAAAAATGGTAAATGTTTTGACGAAAAGTGATTTTTAGCGTAAAATAGAGAATGCAAAATATATGAAAACAGAGGCACTGTAACACTGAGTACAGAGCTAAGGCTGTATAGATTAAAAAGTGCCTGGCTGTATGTCTGCGGGAGGCGTTGGAAATGATTTGGAGGGCTAAATTTTTCCGAACCTGTTTAGTCGTCCTGGCAGAGGTGCGTCTGCGAAATCAGAGATTTCGGACTTACCGTCAGCCGTAGCCGTCTGAAGGCTTTGTCGTCTTAGCAGCCGCCCGCACCCTTCTAGTCGTCCTGGCAGAGGTGCGTCTGCGAAATCAGAGATTTCGGACTTACCGTCATTTTCATACGGGTTTCTTAACGGCCTTTGTATCTTGTGTAATTGAACGCGGCCTAAACTCTTTGCAAAAAGATAAAACTTCCTAGAAACTGAAGTTTCTTCGTCAGTTTTCCTATTTTTGCTGTGAGCTTTATACGGGCTTTGTATCTTGTTGGAATTGAACGCGGCCTAAACGCTGCGGGAAAAAGATGTCCTGACTTAGAATCTGGCGATTCGTCAGTCAGTCCCCTATTTTCCTTTTGCGTTTTTAACGGCCTTTGTATCTTGTGTAATTGAACACGGCCTAAGAGCTGTGCAAAAAAGATAAAATTTCCTAGAGTCTTAGCGACTCTTCATCAATTTTCCTATTTTTGCTTTGCTCTTTTATCGGCCTTTGTATCTTGTGTAATTGAACACGGCCTAAGCTCTTTGCAAAAAAGATAAAACTTCCTAGAAACTGAAGTTTCTTCGTCAGTTTTCCTATTTTTGCTGTGAGCTTTATACGGCCTTTGTATCTTGTTAAAAGGAGAAGGATTTTGGAATTAGAAGTATTAGCTGGACAGGAAAAAGATGAGCTTTCAATGATTGAGGTTGCTCGGGCCATTTTGGAGGAGCGCGGCCGTGATAATGAAATGCATTTTAGCGACCTTGTTAATGACATCCAAGGTTATCTGGGAAAAACAGATCAGGATATTCGTGAATCACTCCCTTTTTTCTATGCTGATTTGAATACTGACGGCAGTTTCATCCCGCTTGGTGAAAATAAGTGGGGTCTGCGCTCATGGTATGCTGTTGACGAGATTGATGAAGAAATCATTACACTTGAGGATCACGAAGAAGGTGCGACTAAGCGTAAGAAAAAACGGGTCAATGCCTTCATGGATGGTGATGAAGATGCTATTGACTACAGGGATGATGACCCGGAAGATGAAGATTTTACGCCGGCTGATCAGGAAGTGGAATATGAAGAAGAAAATCCGGATGATGAGAAGGATGAAGTGGACTCTTATGATTCGGAAATCAATGAAATTATTCCTGATGATGATTTAGATGAGGACGTTGAGCTCAATGAAGAGGACGATGACGAAGAAGATGAGGAGTTTGAGCGGGAGGAAACTGAGAACAGTTAATAAAAGCTTGTTTATTATAGTGATTTAATTAAGTTTAAAATCTGGAGAAGAGCCGCAAGTCTTCTCCTTTTTTTATTTGGAGTTTTAGGTGCTTTATTTTACTGTACTAATTGTTCTCTTTTCCCGGCTCAGTGCTTGTTTAATCAAATGATATAAAAGGGATTTGACAAATGCTGTAAGATAGTTTATATTTATTATTGGGCACCTCTTGATGAGGTCGGAAAATGCTCCCTAGCAATAGGGAGCTATTTTGTTTTTTAAGCTTAACAGGCATCTGTCTATTCCCTAATATTATGATTTGTTGCTATTTGAATTTTACTGTACACTTTTAAAGGAGTTTTGGATGACAAAGTATATTTTTGTAACCGGCGGTGTGGTTTCTTCAATCGGTAAAGGCATTGTTGCGGCCAGTCTGGGACGCTTACTGAAGAATCGCGGTCTGAAAGTCACAATTCAAAAATTTGACCCTTATATTAATATAGATCCTGGGACAATGAGCCCTTACCAGCACGGGGAAGTTTATGTGACAGATGACGGTGCTGAAACTGATCTTGACTTAGGGCATTATGAGCGTTTTATCGATATTAATTTAAATAAGTACTCCAATGTCACAACAGGGAAAATTTACGATGAGGTTTTACGAAAAGAACGGCGCGGAGAATATCTTGGAGCGACTGTTCAGGTCATTCCCCATATTACCAATGCCTTAAAAGAGAAGATAAAACGTGCTGCTGCGACTACTGACTCCGATGTGATTATTACTGAGGTTGGCGGCACGGTAGGGGACATTGAAAGCCTGCCTTTTCTGGAAGCCCTGCGCCAAATGAAAGCTGATGTCGGCTCAGATAATGTCATGTATATTCACACCACCTTGCTGCCCTATTTGAAAGCGGCCGGGGAAATGAAAACCAAACCGACTCAGCACTCAGTCAAAGAGCTGCGCGGTTTAGGCATCCAGCCGAACATGCTGGTGATTCGGACAGAAAAACCGGCTGAACAGTCCATTAAAAATAAGCTGGCACAGTTTTGCGATGTAGCGCCTGAAGCTGTTATCGAATCACTTGACGTAGAACATATCTATCAGATACCGCTCAATATGCAGGCGCAGAATATGGATCAGATTGTCTGTGACCATTTAAAACTGAATGTTCCGCCTGCAGATATGACTGCCTGGTCGGCAATGGTTGATAAGGTTTTGACACTTAAAGAGACAACTAAGATCGCTCTGGTCGGTAAATATGTTGAGCTTCCGGATGCTTACCTTTCCGTTGTTGAAGCCTTGAAACATTCGGGCTATGTTAACGATTCGGCAATTGATTTGAAATGGATTAATGCCAATGATCTGACGTCCGAAAATGTGGCTGCTGCCCTTGGCGATGCTGACGGTGTCATTGTTCCCGGCGGCTTTGGCCATCGCGGAACAGAAGGAAAGATTGCTGCCATCCAGTATGCCCGTGAAAACGACCTCCCTATGCTGGGGATTTGTTTGGGAATGCAGCTGACTTGTGTCGAATATGCCCGGCATGTTCTTAATCTTGAAGGAGCCAATTCAACTGAGCTTGACCCTGCTACTAAATACCCTGTTATTGATATCATGCGTGACCAGATTGATATTGAAGATATGGGGGGAACGCTGCGTCTGGGTCTTTATCCATGTAAGCTCAAGCCCGGCAGCAAAGCAGCAGCTGCATATCATAGTCAAGAAGTTGTACAGCGGCGTCACCGCCACCGTTATGAATTTAACACTAAATTCCGTGAACAGTTTGAAGCAGCAGGCTTTGTCTTTTCAGGGGTATCGCCGGACAACCGTTTAATGGAAGTTGTTGAACTGCCGGAGAAGAAATTCTTTGTGGCAGCTCAGTACCATCCTGAGCTGCAAAGCCGGCCTAACCGCGCTGAGGAACTTTACACCGCCTTTGTGACTGCGGCTGTAGAGAATAAACAAGCCCGGTAGAGAGTGATAAGAACGGCTGGCTGAGGAGCTGTGCTTTCCCCGTCAATCTCACTGAGACTATCACTTTCACACGATAGAATGATATTTTGAAAAAAGATGTTGACAACCCTGATAGTAATTGATATAATTATCTTTGTTGTCACGCGGGAATGGCGGAATTGGCAGACGCGCAGGACTAAGGATCCTGTGACCGCTTTAGGTCGTGAGGGTTCAAGTCCCTCTTTCCGCAAAAGCAGCCAGGCTATAGTCTGGCTTTTTTGTATTTCCGCAGTTAAACAGAATTTATGAAAACATTTAAGCTGTGCTGCTAAGGTGCAGAGTCTTTATCTTTCTGCCGCTTACCGGTGTTTTTTAACCGCTTAGCGAAAAAAGCAGCCATCAGGGCTGTTTTTTTGTTAGGATAAAGCTGTGGAGGACAAAGATATGCTTATTGAGACGAAAAATTTAACGAAAACATACGGGGACAAAACGGTTGTTAAGCAATTAAATTTAACTGTTCCTAAAGGAAGTTTGGTTGCCTATCTGGGAACTAACGGTGCCGGAAAATCCACTACGATTAAGATGCTGACAGGTCTATTAAAACCAAGCTATGGAAGAGTGCGGCTAGCACCCGGAATCAAAATGGGGATGGTTTTTCAAGACAGTGTTCTGGATGACGAGCTGACTGTCAAAGCCAATCTTTATAATCGGGCAGGGCTTTATAAACAAATGGATAAGAGATGGCTGACCGATTTGCTGGACTTGACAGGACTGAATGGTTTTCTCGGCCAAAAGTATGGGACGCTTTCCGGAGGGCAGCGCAGACGGGCTGACATTGCCCGTGCACTGCTCAATAAACCGGATCTACTCTTTCTTGACGAGCCGACAACAGGGCTGGATATTCAGACGCGGCAGATGATTTGGGACTTGCTTTATCGTTTGAAAAAAGAACAGGGGCTGACGATTTTCTTAACCACCCATTATTTGGAAGAAGCTGAAAATGCAGAATTAACCTACATCATTGAGCAAGGGCAGGTTCTTGCTCAGGGTACAGCCATGGATTTGAAAAAGAAATATGCCAAGAATAAGCTGTATTTAGTACCTAGAGCAAATCAGCTGTTAGAGAATTTTTCTTATCCCTTAATCGAGACAGAACTTGGTTTTTTAGTGGAAGGTTTGACCGCTCAGGAAGCGATTGCTGTTCTCAGTCGTTACCGAGACACTTTAGCTACGTTTGAATTTAAGCCGGGCACCATTAATGATGCTTTTATCGCTATCACAGGAAAGGAGATTGACTGATGGGAGCAACAGTAAAACGCAGTTTAGCACTTTACTTCAGCAATAAGGCCAGTGTATTTTTTTCACTGATGGGGGCCTGGATTGCCTTTGCTTTGTATATTGTTTTTCTGCAAAAAAATATGCTGGACAATTGGGGGAATCTGACTAATGGGGCTATTCTTCTAGATAAGTGGGTTATAGGAGGGATATTAGCTGTCACCAGCATCACGACGACTTGGACAGGGATTGTCCGTATGATTCAGGACAAAGAAAGCCAAAAATTCGCTGATTTTCTGCTGACTGATACCTCCAGCTTCAAACTGCATCTCGGTTATTTCATCAGTGCCAGTGCAATCGGAACAGTCATGCAGATCATTATGCTGCTGATTATGACCGGTTTCTTTTACTGGCAGGATGGTCTGACCCTCAGCTTGACGCAGGTTCTGCAGCTGCTAGGGATTATGCTGGCCAGTTCCTTTTTAGGAGCGGGAACAGGGATTCTTATAGGCCAGTTCTTTAAAACCGTTGAAGCAGCAGAGCGCTTTTCCGTTATTATCGGGACAGCCTCAGGTTTCTTAGTCGGGGTTTATCTGCCAATCGGCAATCTGCCAAATTTTGCACAGTATCTGGTAAAGCTAACGCCGGGAACTTATGCGGCAGCGGCTTACCGCCAGATTTTAACATCAGATACACTGGCCGGAAAAAGCCAGTCAGCTCTTGCAGTCAAGGAGTACTTGGGAATTGGTCTGAAATGGTCTGATCTGACAAGCCTCCCTCAAAACACTTTAGTTGTTATCGGTGTCGCCTTTTTAAGCCTTCTTCTGTTTAGCCTGTTTCAGCTTGTGAAAAAACCGGTTTTACGATAAACTGATAAAAAGAAATCAACCCTCTGAAAAGAAAAATGACAATCTGACTTTTTCCTTCCTTTCAGCTTAGAAAAGGGAATGCAATAACGGATTCTAAAGACCTAAGGAGAGAGGGCAGCCTCTTGTTTTTCAAGCGGACAGTTCAATGAAATCCTGATATGTACAGGAACTTATCTGATTTGCAAGGGTTCTGTTCTGATGGCCGGACAGTTTTCCTTGTCTGAAATCTGAAAATGAATGGACAAGACTGAATCGCGGGCAAGGCTGGTCAGACTGTTTTTGATTTTCTTAGTAGCGGTGTCATATTAAAAAGGAGAGCTTTGTGGATTATCGTTTTGAAAAAGATGACAGTTTGCGCCCGGGTGCAGTTGAGGTTCTGGTCCGCAGCCAAGAGCTGACAGCAGAAGCCCAAGGGGTATTAGCTTATTTGAGCCGATACGACTCAAAACCGCCGGCTATTCTGCCCTTGAAAACGAATGACCGTCTGGAAATGCTGAAAGTTGATGAGCTGGTGTTTGTTGATGTCGATGCTGACAGCTTGATTTTGGAGACTTTAAAGGGCCGTTATATTATTACGGAAAGACTTTATAAATTTAAGGAACGGCTTAATAATCCTGATTTTATTCAAGTGTCTAAACATGGTCTGATAAACATCAATCACCTGCAGGCCTTGGAGGCCAACTTTTCCGGCAATATGCTGGCGATTTTAACAGGTAAGCGTAAGGCCGATGTCAGCCGGCGCTATCTGCGTCATTTGGAAAATGCTTTAGGATTGTGAGGGAGAGATATGAAAAACACTTGGAAAACGGCTGTCCTGTATTTTTTAATCGGAGTTGGTTTTGGCGGTCTGAGCTATTCCGCTGCTTTAGTACTTAATGGCGCAGAGAATCAAACGGTTGCACAGATTGTCAATGTCGTCTGGATCAGCGGTTTAATCGGCTTGATAAGTATGATTTTTGAGCTGGAACGTCCTAACTTTGCTTGGCAGCTGTTTCTGCACTTCTTAGGCGTGTGCGGTCTGGTAGGTCTTCTTAATTACCTGAATAATCTCACCTCGGATGTTTTTGATTTGAGTTTTTTGGGAAAATACGCTGCGATCTACTTAATCATTTGGATTGTGGTTTATTTTGTTTTTTATAACAGGGTCCGCCATATTAACCGAAAACTTCAAGAAAGACAGTCAGAGGATCTAAAGCACTGAATTTCCCGCTACAGCTGATAATGCAAAATTGGTTCGCTTTCTTTACCGAAATTAGCTGTATGGCATTTGGCAAAAGACCTTGGAAAAGTTCGGTCGTCTGGCTTTTGCCGCCGGAGAAAGCTGTGTTTAACTGTCTGTGGTAACCTAGGCTGGGGAATGAGAATCCGTATGGACTGGCTGCCTGCGATTGAAAAATATAGGGTCTTTTAAATTTAGCTGGCTATTTTACTAAAAAAGTGATAAAATGAACACGTAATGGGTTTAACCCAAAAAATAAATAGGAGGCCTTACAATGGCAATCGTTTCAGCAGAGAAATTTGTCCAAGCAGCGCGTGACAACGGTTATGCAGTTGGTGGATTTAACACAAACAACTTGGAATGGACACAGGCTATCTTGCGTGCAGCAGAAAGCAAACAAGCACCGGTTCTTATCCAAACTTCCATGGGTGCAGCCAAATATATGGGCGGTTACAAACTTTGTAAACAGCTTATTGAAAACCTTGTTGAATCTATGGGAATTACTGTGCCAGTTGCTATTCATCTTGATCACGGTCATTATGAAGATGCGCTTGAATGTATTGAAGTTGGCTATACGTCAATCATGTTTGACGGTTCGCACCTGCCAGTAGAGGAAAACCTTGCAAAAACAAAAGAGGTAGTTGAACTGGCGCATGCGAAAGGCGTTTCAGTGGAAGCTGAAGTCGGAACAATCGGCGGTGAAGAAGATGGTATCATCGGTAAAGGCGAATTAGCACCAATTGAAGATGCTAAAGCGATGGTTGAAACAGGTATCGACTTCTTAGCAGCCGGTATCGGAAATATCCACGGTCCATATCCTGATAACTGGGAAGGTCTTGCACTGGACCACCTTGAAAAATTGGCAGCCGCAGTTCCAGGTTTCCCAATCGTACTGCACGGCGGTTCAGGAATCCCTGATGATCAAATTCAAGCTGCTATCAAACTTGGTGTAGCTAAAGTTAACGTTAACACTGAAAGTCAAATTGCCTTCTCAAACGCAACACGCGAATTTGCACGTAATTATGATGCAAATGAAGCTGAATACGACAAGAAGAAACTCTTTGATCCGCGTAAATTCTTGGCGCCAGGTATCAAAGCTGTTCAAGGTGCTGTTGAAGAACGTATTGATGTCTTTGGCTCAGAAAACAAAGCATAATCGGCTTTGGCAAGTACTGTAAAATGCAAAAAATCCTGAAATCAACGATTTCAGGATTTTTTTGGATAAGAACTTATTATTCTTTATTCTGATACGGCTAAAGTCAGCAGGCTATGGCTGCAAGTCAAAGGACTGCTGAATTTTACTGAAAAGAAGGGAAAGATTGTGGGCAATTTCTGCAGCTGGCCTAGCCTTTTCTTCCAAAAGCCAATGGCTGATGATATTGAAATAACCGCCTGTGATAAAATGAAGAATATCCTGCAGATCTGCTTGGGTATTTGCTGGCTGAATATGCCAGGGGGCGTTAATAAAGCGGTAAAGGACAACTGCTTGCTGATTGTATTTTTCAATCAGCAGGTGGATTTTTTGACTGCTGATAAGCAGCCTCAGCTTTTCCCGATTGTCCCAAAAGAAGTTTAAGGTCACCATCAGCATATCTGTGAAAGAAGACTGAGCTAAAATATCATCTTTTAAAAGATAATAACTCTGCAGCAAGCCATCCAAATAAACCTGTAGAATATCATCTTTGTTAGCAAAATAGCGGTAAAAGGTGCGTCTTGATATTTGTGCGAGATCAAGAATTTCATTGACAGTTATCTCATCAAAATGATTATCTTTTAGCAGTGTGAAAGTTGCTTCAATAATCTGTGTTTTCGAATAAAGGCTTTGCCTTTCTTTGCCGTTCATCCGGGCGTCCTCCTGCCATTATTTCGGTAATTTGTAGCACTTCTTGTGAAGACCTTGTATTTGTTTTTCATCATGCTATGATAATAATGTGATACACATTATAGCACTTTTTAACTGGAGAAGACAATATGCTAAAACAATATACAGGAATTTTGCTGTTTGATTTCCAAATTTTGAGGCTGACAGGCCAGCTCAAAAACAAGTATCAGGAAGTAGAAGCGGATTTATTAGAAATTGGGCAGACTGTCCATGACTTTGAGTCATGGTACCAATGGTGGAATCAAAAGGCAAGAAGCTATGAAAAACAAGGCCTGCTGGAAGTTGCGATGACCTATTATCGGTCTTCTTTATTCTTCCTCTCCTTTTCAGATAAGAGAAAAGCTGATGCTTATCAGTGCTTCAGGCGTTGTTTTGAACGGTTTTACGAGAATGCTGATTTGCAGTATGCCAGTGTCCCCTATGAGCAGGGGGTGCTGCCGGCGGTCTGGCTGAAAAAAGCCGAGTTCAGCAAAACTTTATTGGTTATTGGAGGCTTTGACTCCTATATGGAAGAGCTGGTTTCTTGGTTTTTACCTCTGCAGGAGGAGCTGCAGTGCAATCTTTTAATTTTTGATGGTCCCGGTCAAGGATCTGTGCCGGCGCAAAAGCTTTATTTTCAAGCAGATTATGAGAGGGTTGTTGCTGCGGTTTTAGACTATTTTAAGTTAGAAACAGTTGCAGCGGTCGGCTTGTCATGGGGCGGCAGTTTTGTCTTAAGAGCAGCAGCTTTTGAAAAACGTATAAAGCTGTGTATCTGTTTTGATATTTTCTATTCAGCTATGGATGCTTTTCGCTTACAGACAAGAGCTGCCGAATATGCTCTCTTGAAAGCCGGTTTATTTTTAAGGCAGAAATCTTTAATCAATGCCATCATTAGCCATAAAGCAAAAACCAACACCAGTCTGTCTTGGATGCTGATGCACGGTCAAGGAATAACGGGGGAAAAGACAGCTTATGACTTTATCCGCAATATCAGTGCTCACACTATTGAAAATCAATTGGGGCAGATTGAACAAACCTGTCTCTTATTAGCAGGAAGTCAGGATATGTATGTGCCTTCTTACCGTTTAGAAGATCTAAAAAATAAACTCGTTCAGGCAAAAAATGTTCAGGCGCATCTTTTTACTGAAGAAACCGGAGGCAGCCTTCACTGTCAGATTGACAATATTCAGCTGGCCCTGGATGCCATTCGTCAATTTATTAACCAGCATAAAAATGAGTTCTAAAAATAAAAAATCAGTATCCTGCAGCCTGAGTTTAGTTTGGGCTTCAGTTGTCTGGCCGCCAAAATAAAGCCTTTCTAAGCTGGCATCTGCATTTGATATTTGCAATTTTTGAAAAGATACTTTCAGAAAAATAAAGTCAGCAGCTGAAAAAATTTGACAATCTTCAAAAAAATGATAAAATAGTATCTGTTGAACAGCTCGGGCCGACTTAGCTCAGCTGGCAGAGCAACGCACTCGTAACGCGTAGGTCGCAGGTTCGACCCCTGCAGTCGGCATTGAAATACAAGATAAAAAGCCCTTGAAATAAGGCTTTTTTGCTGGTCAAAAGCATTTTGTTGAGAACTTACAGTAAAGCTCTAATGGCTTTAAGTTCTTGTCCAATTTTTTCTTCCAAGATATGCCTGTGAACAGCTACCGAGGTGGAAATATCTTTCTGTCCTAAAATTTTGGCTAGCCCCCTAAATCAGTCTTATTATACCAGAGATACCCCCCAAGTATTTTTAGTCGTTATCAGATGTTCCGTTTCCATTCTTTCAAATAAAGTTTTAAAGCTTTATTGACAGTCGCAATATTAGGAAGATAAGGAAAACAAACAGAGAAGAAAGCCAGTAAATCGTTCTTTCTTCTCTGCTTGTTTTATATTTTTCACTTACATATACGTATGGAGAAACTATTCAATGTTAGTCGTAAGTTTTTGATTAGGTGCAAGAGCACTTTTTTATAAGCATCAGAAGTATATACAAAATGATACTTTTATGTTATAATACTTAAAAAGAGGAGGTGTATTATGCAAGTAACAGTGAATAAATGGGGGAACAGTTCAGCTATACGTCTCCCAAAACAATTAGTACAGCAGCTGCAATTACATACCAACGATATTCTTGATTATGAAGTGTCTGGGGACAAGATTATTCTTAAAAAAGCAAGGACAGTTCCAGAATTGACAGTCGATGATCTTTTTAAAGATTATCAAGGAGAACCAGTATCAGTAAGGCCGTTTATTTTTGAAAGTGCTGGTAATGAACAGTGGTAAGTATTAAGCAAGGATCTATTATCAAAATTAACCTTGACCCAAAACAAGGTCATGAACAAAAAGGTTACCGCCCTTATATTTGTTTAAGCCACAGTGTTGTCATGAAGTATTCTAACATTGCTATTTTTGCACCTATCAGTAATACCAAAAGAGATTACCCCTTTTATGTCCCTCTGAAAGATACCGAGACAACAGGTAAAGTCTTGCTTGACCAATTGGTGACGATAGATTTCAATGCCAGAGACTATCGGTATATAGAAAACGTTTCAGACGAATTATTGAACAACTTATTAGCTCGTGTAAAAGTATTGTTTGAAAAAGGGTAACAGTAAAGGGCATGTATGTTCTTGAATAATATCCAGCATAACTAATTGTTGGGAAATAAAATTGAGATACGCTTTTTAAGTTGGATAAAATTTTAAAACCTTGATAATAAGCTGTTTTTAGTTTATCTTTGCAAAGAAAAACGGAAAAGATTTCTGCAGTCGGCATCAGTTACCGCTTCTAAACTTTGTTTTAGAGGCGGTTTTTTTATTAAGATACAAAGGCCGTTAAAAACGCAAAAGGAAAATAGGGGATGGCAAGTGATGCTTGCATCACGATGACAGCCATCTTTTTCCCGCAGCGTTTAGGCCGTGTTCAATTCACCAAGATACAAAAGCCGTTAAAAACGCAAAAGGAAAATAGGCGGTAAGTCCGAAATCTTTGATTTCGCAGACGCACCCCTGCCAGAACGACTAGAAGGGTGCGGCAGGCTGTAAAGACTGCAAAGCCTTCAGACGTTTACGGCTGGATAGTAATGAAATCAGCACTCAGCTTGACTAGTCTTTTCCCGCAGCGTTTAGGGCGTGTTCAGTTTCACCAAGACACAAAGTCCGTGTTCAATTCCAAGATGAAGCCGTGTTAAAAAGCGAAAATATCCAAAGGAATCGTTTATGGTCCGATTTGTTCTTACTCGTTAATGAGCAGGTTGGATACGATTGCTTTTTAGTTGCTTTGGCAAAGAGAAACAGTTAGAAACGACGCCTGCCAAACTTTCATTTCTTATTTTACCTGAGGTTTTGCGTTTGCCCATTGTCGTCTCCCTATCCTTGCCCGGCAGCTGCTTCTTTATGCTGTTGCATCTAAAATCCAGAATGTCGCTGTCGGATGAATGCCTGGGTCATGTCTGACTAAGTATCCTTACTATCTCCAAAACAGCCTAGGTTTGTTCAGTCAGCTTCCTAAAAGCTACTGCGCCAGAAACAGTAAGGTGTTTAGGTTTTAATCTTTCAGTCTAGCATTTGCGTATCGGATGTCTGATAACGGTTTTCAGTTTTTCAGGAGCCACTTTTCTGGCATCGCTCAGATAAATCTCGTGATGCAGCCGCTTGTCTGTGATATCAAGCGTGTATCCCTGCTTTTGCATAAACTCATGCATCAGTGAAATGGTAGCGGGTTCCTCATCATATGGGCCAATATGCAGACACTGGACCGCCAGTCCCTCTTCATAAGTTAAAAACTCAACCTTAGAGAAGTCCGTTTTCTTTTTCTTTCCTGCCTCTTCAACCGCCCATTTAAAATCAGTCTGTGTCACAAAATCTGGAAGGCGGATTACAGATATCCAATTGAAATTATCCTTATGGGCGTAATCAATGTTGTCTGTGCCTTCCTGCCACCAAAAGCCCTCAAGCGGTGGAACAACATAATCGAAGTATCCCTCAATGTGATGACTGCTCTTTTTGCTCATCTTGATAGTAAAAGCGACCCCGTAGAGCAGGTTGATGGCCTGTTTGTAGGGGCCGTCCTTGGCATTTGGATCGCCTTGTCCGCGAACGGCTATATAATTCATGTTCGGCACACTGACAATACCGGGCCTGTTCTTTGGCATATAAAATTCTTTATATTCTTTTTTGTAGTCAAATACCATCTCATGCCTCCTTTACGAAAGAACCAATCTCAATCAGGTTTCCTTCCGGATCAGCGATGTAACATGTTCGCTGCCCCCACTCCTCAGTTGTCGGCGGCATAACTGACACTGCTCCTTTAGCAAGCACAGCATTGTAGGTTTTATCAACCGAATCGAAATTGTCGACAGACAAAGCAATCTCATAATGGCCATTGATACCATCAGCATATGCAAAGCGCTGTCTTGTCATTTTTTCAAAATCATTGCGCCGAAACAAGAGAAACAATGTTCCGTCTTTTTCTAAATAAACATTGCTGGTCTCATCTTCTTCCTGTATTTCAAAGCCCAGAACGTCTCGATAAAAACGGACCATAGTTCCCATATCGTTTACAAAGATACCAAATCCATCTAACCGCATTTCATTATCCTCCCTATTCTTTATAAATTCATCATAACAAAGTGAACAGGACAGCTGTATGTCATGTTTAAGAATATTTTTTTACTAAATCTGCTCCAAAATGCTTTAAATGTTCTCTTAGTTCATGGGGTTCAAGCAATTCAATTCCCTTACCGAAAGACAGTATCCAAGACTTTATACTTTCAAAATCAGTGAAGCCAAATGAAAACAGTAAGGTACCGTCTGCTTGTTCTACAATAGATTCTGCTCCATAGTCGTCCAGTATGCGAAAGCGGTATTCAGGCTGGATAATCGCTTTTACCATGTGGTTGTGCGGAAATAGACTGTCATTTGATAAGTCGGGATACAGAAGGGCGCGTTTTGTAAAAAGTTCGCCGGCAGAAAGAGCTGTCATTCTGTTCAGCTTGAATAATCTGAAATCCTGACGTTTCAGGCACCAGCCCCATACATACCAGTTTGACCACTGGAAAATCAGATAGTAAGGCTCAATTTTCCGCTTGCTTTCGCCGGAAGGTGACGAATAATGAAAGCACAGGTAATTGCAGCTTTCAATCGCCCTATGAATCAGTTCAATACGTTCAGACACTGCAGCTTTGTCCCATGCAGCTAAGTTTATCAAAATATGATTATCACCTGAAAGAAAAGATGCTGCACCAGCCGATAGTTTTTCCATAAGCTGCAAGTAGCGATTCGTCCCGCTCACACTGTCAAGGCTCCTCAATCCGCTTAGAATTGCCTGCATATCTGAATTTGAAAGGATTGTACGGTCTACTCTGTAACCATCCATAATTTGAATCCCGCCGTTTACTCCCCGTGTGGTCATAATTGGAATTCCGGCGGTGCAAAGAGCTTCAATATCCCGGTTAATAGTTCTTCGAGAGACTTCAAAGAGTTCCGCAAGTTCCGGAGCGGTGACCCTATCTCTTTGAAGCAGGACTGCAAGGATGCCAATCAATCGTTCTGTCTTCATTATGATTCTCCTCATAAATATAGATATGTCAGATTTATTATAATAAACCTTTTATCTCATTGCAATTACCTAAGCGGCTGCTTTTTTCTATTTCAACTGTATCTCAAAAGAGCTCTGTTATCTGATGCTGATTTTCTCACGGCATCACTTTCTAATAATATAAGACAGCTGAATGATAAAAGGGAGTTGCCAAAGAAAACAGATTCTGATATAATGTTTTAGTATGTGGTGTCAGACACCTGAATCTAAAGAGGAGGAAAGAGATAAAAATGGCAAAAGTATGTTATTTTACAGGGCGCAAAACGGTATCAGGCAACAACCGTTCACACGCTATGAATCAAACTAAACGTACGGTTAAACCAAATTTACAAAAAGTGACTGTTCTTATTGACGGAAAACCCAAAAAAGTTTGGGCGTCAGCACGGGCTCTTAAGTCTGGGAAAGTAGAACGGGTTTAGAAATTGGACCATTGAAAGCCGGGGTGACTCGGCTTTTTGTTATGGCTTCATTTTTTTGAAAAAAGCAGCACTGAAGCCCAGCAGCAGCTTGATTGTTTTTTGGGACAGGAGTATTTTACCGGCTGAGGCAGGATATTTTTTTACAAGCGGACTATAATATGATAAAATAAACTGATAAAAACTTGAGAGGTAGTCACGGATGACTGTAAAAATTAATACAAAAGATGGTCAAATTGAACTATCTGATGACGTTATTGCAACTGTTGTCGGAGGTTCAGCAACAGAAATTTTCGGTGTTGTCGGAATGGCTAGCAAGAGTGCGATAAAGGATAACTTTCAGGCACTCCTGCGTAAAGAAAATTATGCAAAAGGTGTCGTTGTTAAATCTACGGAAACAGGTATCACAGTTGATGTTTATACTGTGATGAGCTATGGTGTAAAAATCAGTGAAGTTTCCAAAAATATTCAGGAACGTGTGAAATTTAACCTTGAGAAGCAGCTAGGGCTCTCGGCTGATACAGTAAATGTTTATATCCAAAATATCAAAGTTGTAGGAGAAGATTAGTGTCAAATATTACAACAAGTTTATTTCAAGAGATGATTCAGGCTGCAAGCACTCGTCTGGGAAAACAAGCGGAGTACGTTAATTCTCTCAATGTTTTCCCTGTTCCGGACGGTGACACCGGGACGAATATGGGGATGACTATGGATAACGGTGCAAAAGAGGTTGCTGATAAGCCTGCCGGAACAGTTGGTGAAGTGGGTCAGATTTTGGCCAAAGGCCTTTTGATGGGAGCGCGCGGCAATTCCGGAGTTATTACATCACAGCTCTTTCGCGGATTCAGTCAGTCCATTCGTGATAAGGAAGAACTGACAGGAAAAGATTTGGCCTTGGCCTTTCAGGCAGGAGTAGAAGTGGCTTATAAAGCTGTAATGAAGCCTGTCGAAGGGACTATTTTGACGGTTTCCCGAGGGGCAGCAGCCGGAGCGTTGAAAAAAGCCGAGGAGACTGATGATGCTATCGCAGTGATGCAGGCGACTCTTGACGGTGCTAAGCGGGCTCTGGCAAAAACGCCGGAAATGCTGCCGGTCTTAAAAGAGGTCGGTGTTGTTGATTCGGGAGGTCAAGGCTTAGTCTTTATATATGAAGGCTTTCTGGCTGCGCTTACTGGTGAGTATATTGCTTCAGAGGACTTTCAGGCTACCCCTGCCAATATGTCAGAGATGATTAATGCTGCTCATCACCAATCTGTTGCCGGCCATGTGGCCACAGATGATATTACTTTTGGCTACTGTACAGAAATTATGGTGGCTCTAAAACAGGGTCCGACTTATGTTAAAGAGTTTAATTACGATGAGTTCCAAGGTTATCTGAGCGGTTTAGGCGATTCTCTGCTGGTTGTTAATGATGATGATATCGTTAAGGTGCATGTCCATACCGAAGATCCCGGTCTTGTTATGCAGGAGGGACTGAAATACGGCGCCTTAGTCAAAGTAAAAGTCGATAATATGCGCAGTCAGCACGAGGCTCAGGTCGAGAAAGAAGAAATGCGGTCATCTGATTCAGTATCAGAAGGGCCTAAGGAATACGGCCTGTTAGCTGTTGCTGCCGGTGAAGGAATTGCAGAAATCTTTAAGTCTCAAGGGGTTGATTACATTATCTCCGGTGGTCAGACAATGAACCCGTCAACAGAAGATATTGTCAAGGCGATTGAAGCGGTGAACGCTAAGCAGGTATTGATTTTGCCAAACAATAAAAATATTGTTTTGGCTGCTCAGTCGGCGGCTGAGCTTGTTGGCATTCCTGCTTCTGTTATCGCCAGCAAGACTATCCCTCAAGGGTTCACCAGTCTTTTAGCCTTTAATCCGGAAAAAACGCTTGATGAGAATACACAGGCTATGTCGGCTGCCTTAAACGATGTTGTCAGCGGCAGCGTGACTGTTGCAGTCCGGGATACCAGCATTGACGGTATTGAGATCCATAAAAACGACAATTTAGGAATGGTGGATGGCCGTATTGTGGCGGCTGAGGCAGATATGACTGCCCTTCTGCAAAAAACTTTTGCCCATATGATTGATGAGGACAGCGAAATCGTTTCTATTTATGTCGGTGAAGATGGCAAAGAGGCGACAGCGGAAGAAATAGCGGCCTATCTTGAAGACCGTTATACAGATCTTGAAGTTGAAATTCATCAAGGAGGCCAGCCTGTTTACCCATATCTGATGAGTGCAGAATAATGTTGACTTTATCATAGAATAAGCTGTCGGAAGAAATTCTGACAGCTTTTACTGTCAGCAGTATAAGTTTTTAAGAAAAGATTAAGTGGGCATTGTTTGCGATGCTCTTTTTTGCTGTAAAAAAGCAGCCTGCTGCCTAATCAAGGCTTTTTAACTGCCTGTAAGCGCAGCATGGTGCAGCGAAAGTACAAAATCAAAATTTTCAGAAAATTCTATTGACAATATTTTTCAATATGGTAACATGGGTATAAGATTTTGTTGAAAAGACAGTCTGCTTGTTCAGGCAGCAACACCGTAGAAATAAGAGGAGATGGGCAAAACACAGTAAAGACTGGCTATTTTTCAGTCCCAGCTTGTTTTATTTTCTAAAAGTGGTATGATAGACACAAGGTGTTTGAATTTTTCGATAATTTCAGGGAGTACCTGCAAAGGAGGAGCGTGTGAAAGAAATTAAATTAGAAAAGAAAAAAAATGGCTCTGAATTAGTTTTGGAAACCCTAGCCAGTTTAGGAATCGAAACAATTTTCGGTTATCCCGGTGGAGCTGTTTTGCCGCTTTATGATGCCATTTACAGTTTTAAAGGCATTCGCCATATTTTAGCCCGTCATGAACAGGGTGCGCTCCATGAAGCTGAAGGCTTTGCCAAATCGACAGGGAAGTTAGGTGTAGCCTTGGTGACGAGCGGTCCGGGAGCAACAAATGCTATTACAGGGATTGCTGACGGTATGGGAGACAGTGTCCCTATGCTTGTTTTTACTGGTCAGGTCGCAACTCCCGGTATAGGTAAGGACGCTTTCCAAGAAGCTGACATTATCGGTGTGACCATGCCTATCACTAAGTATAACTACCAAATACGCGATGTAGCAGATATTCCGCGTATTGTGACCGAAGCTGTTCATATCGCAACGACCGGACGTCCGGGACCGGTTGTGATTGATTTGCCCAGAGATATTGCAGCAAAGCAAACAGATTTTTACTACGATCCCAGCCTCAATCTGCCCAGCTACCAGCCGACTGTTGAACCTAATGGCCTGCAGGTGAAAAAAATTCTGCAGCAGCTGAGAAAAGCGAAAAAGCCCTTAATTATTGCCGGCGGCGGTGCCAATTATGCCGGGGCTGCCAAAGAGCTGCAGGCTTTTGCTGAACGCTATAATATTCCGGTTGTTTCAACACTTCTGAGTTTAGGAGTTATGCCTGCCAATCACCCTCTGTCGCTCGGTATGGGCGGGATGCACGGTTCATATGCGTCAAATATGGCCTTGACACAGTGCGATTTCATGATTAATTTCGGTTCACGTTTTGCTGACCGTTTGACAGGGAATCCAGCTACTTTTGCTAAAAATGCAGTTGTTGCCCATATTGACATCGATCCGGCTGAGATTGGCAAAGTTGTTAAAACGCAAATCCCGGTTGTTGGAGATGCCAAAAAAGCATTAGAGCTGCTTTTGAGTTTCGAGACAGTCAGTACCAGACATGAGGACTGGACCGAGCAGGTTTTGGCCAATAAGAAGAAAGCACCTTTCGGCTATGATTTTGATGACAAAGTGATTAAGCCGCAGCATGCTATTGAGACAATCGGCAGGCTGACAAAGGGGGATGCTATTGTCGTAACTGATGTTGGTCAGCATCAAATGTGGGTTGCTCAGTATTATCCTTTTAAGAAGGAGCGCCAGATTATCACTTCCGGCGGTCTGGGAACAATGGGATTTGGGATTCCGGCAGCCATCGGTGCAAAATTAGCCAATCCGGATAAGGAGGTTATTCTTTTTGTCGGAGACGGCGGTTTTCAGATGACCAATCAGGAATTAGCGATTCTCAACGGTTACGGTGTTCCTATTAAAGTGGTTCTGGTTAATAACCATTCTCTTGGTATGGTTCGGCAATGGCAGGAATCTTTTTATAATGAGCACCGCAGTGAGTCTACTTTCGATGATGAACCGAATTTTCAGCTTCTGGCAGAGGCTTATGGGCTTGCTCACTATAAGTTTTCTGACCCTCAAAACTTGGAAGAGGATTTGCAGGTCATTCTGGAAAACAAGCCGATGCTGATTGAGGTCACTATTTCGAACCGCGAGCATGTTTATCCGATGGTTCCGAGCGGTAAGGCCAATAATGAAATGCTGGGGGTGAGGTTCAATGCGTAGAATGTTAACAGCCAGGTTGAAAAATTCAACAGGTGTCCTGAATCGCTTTACAGGTGTTCTTTCACGCCGTCAGGTCAATATTGAGTCTATTTCGGTAGGCCATACAGATGAGCCTGATATTTCCAGGATTACCATTATTATTGATGTGGAGACTTTGGAAGAAGTCGAGCAGATTATTAAGCAGCTGAATCGCTTGATTGATGTTGTACGTGTTCGTGATATTACAGATATTCCGCATCTGGAGAGAGAAGTGATCCTGATTAAAATTTCCGCTCCAGCCGCCAAGCGGGCAGAAATTTTAGCTATTATTCAGCCCTTCCGCGCCAGTGTTGTTGATGTTGCCCCCAAGTCGATTACGATTCAGATGACTGGAGATGCTGAAAAGATTGAAGCCCTTCTCCGTGTTGTCAAGCCTTATGGTATTCGGAATCTTGCCCGCACAGGAGCGACCGGCTTTTCAAGAGATTTTTCTTGAGTCAGTTTTTAGATAAAAAATAATTTTAGAAAGAGAAGATAAGATATATTATGGCAGTAACAATGGAATATGAAAAAGATGTTAAAACAGCAGCTCTTACAGGAAAGAAAATTGCAGTCATCGGTTATGGTTCGCAAGGTCATGCTCATGCGCAGAATTTACGCGATTCCGGTCATGATGTTATTATCGGTGTTCGGTCCGGTAAGTCATTTGATAAAGCCAAAGAAGATGGTTTTGCTGTTTATGAGGTGGCCCAGGCAACCGAGTTGGCTGATGTGATTATGATTTTGGCACCGGATGAAATTCAAGCTGACCTTTATGCTTCCGAAATTGCTCCAAACCTGCAGGCTGGCAATGCACTTGGCTTTGCCCATGGATTTAATATTTTGTTTGAATATATCAAAGCTCCTGCCGATGTAGATGTGTTCATGTGTGCACCTAAGGGTCCCGGACATTTGGTTCGCCGGACTTATACAGAAGGATTCGGGGTTCCTGCCCTCTATGCGGTATATCAGGATGCTACCGGCAATGCTAAAGATATCGCAATGGATTGGGCTAAAGGTGTCGGAGCGGCGCGTGTCGGCCTGCTTGAGACGACCTTCAAAGAAGAGACTGAAGAAGACTTGTTTGGCGAACAGGCTGTTCTCTGCGGCGGTTTAACTGCTCTTATTGAAACAGGCTTTGAAGTTCTTACAGAAGCAGGCTATGCTCCGGAATTGGCTTATTTTGAAGTTCTGCATGAAATGAAGCTGATTGTTGATTTAATTTATGAAGGCGGATTTAAAAAAATGCGTCAGTCTATTTCCAATACAGCTGAGTTCGGTGATTATGTGTCAGGACCGCGTGTCATTACCGAGCAAGTTAAGGAAAACATGAAGGCTGTTCTTGCTGATATTCAGTCCGGCAAATTTGCTCAAGAATTTGTTGAGGACTATAAGGCCGGCCGTCCTCGTCTGGAAGCCTACCGCAAAGCAGCAGCTGATTTAGAGATTGAAAAAGTCGGTGCAGAACTGCGTCAAGCCATGCCTTTTGTCGGGCAGGACGATGACGATGCATTTGCCATCTATAACTGATTTTTCTGAATAAACGGTCTAAAAAGAACAGGGTTTAAACAGCTATTAACCAATCTTTTGCCAAAAACAGCCGCAAATCATGCAGATTTTGCGGCTGTTTTTATAAAAAAGACTTTATCTGCTATCTGCTTTTATAGTTTGACTTTTTTGTATGACAATTGTAGAATAAAGATGAAAGTAAAACACGGCCTTTGTATCTTGGTGAATTTGAACACGGCCTAAGAGCTGTGCAGTGAAATCATCCAGTGGATGATTTCAGCCCGAACCTAGAAAAGGGAGAGTGAGGGGGCTGGAAATCACAGATTTCGGACTTACCGTCATTTTCATACGGATTTTTAAACGGGCTTTGTATCTTGGTAATTGAACACGCCCTAAGCTCTTTGCAAAAAAGATAAAACTTCCTAGAAACCGAAGTTTCTTCGTCAGTTTTCCTATTTTTGCTGTGAGCTTTAAACGGGCTTTGTATCTTGGTGAATTGAACACGCCCTAAAATCCTAGTGAAAAAGATGGCTGCCAGCGTGATGCAAGCATCACTTGCCACCCCCTATTTTCATACGGATTTTTAAACGGGCTTTGTATCTTGGTGTGGGAGGGTATTTATGAAATCAATGAAGCGTTTGCCGGATGCGGAATTTACGGTTTTGAAAGCTATCTGGCATTTACCCAATCCGGTGACCTCTTCACAGATTATTACTGCTTTGGGAGATGATAATCACTGGAAGCGTCAGACACTTCTGACTATTTTAGCTCGGCTGATAGAGAAAGGGTTTCTAAGCAGTGAACGGCAGGGCCGGGAACGTCTCTATACTGCCCTTGTTTCAGAAAATGAGTATATGGAGGTAGAGGCCAGCCATTTCTTCGAGCGCTATGAAGGACAGTCGTTCGGGAATTTAATGAAGTCTTTCTTTTCAACCCATCAGTTATCTGATGCGGACCTGGATGATATCAATCATTTGATACAGGAAAGAAAAGCAGGTGATTAGGATGCATGAACGAATATTCTCACTAATAATGGTAAATCTTCTGACGTCTTTTCTTATTGTGCTTTTAAGCGTGGCATTGTTCGCTTTAAAAACAAGGGTGTCAGCAGTGACAAAATATTTTCTCTGGCTGTTTATTCTGCTGGGTCTGATTTTCCCTTTTCGCCCTCATTTTGGGCAAGGGCTTCTGGAAGTTCCTTTCCAGTCTCTGCCGGGGAGCCGTTCAGTGGCCTACACAACTGCTTCGGATTCAGTCTCTAGGTCGGATTTTTGGGGCCGTCTGTCGCCTTCTTTCTGGCTTTTTCTCTTATTGTTTATTTGGCTTATTGGCTGCCTTTGGACAGTCAGCCGGCAGATTCTGGCTTATTATCGTTTTAGACAAATGCTGAAACATTGGGGGCAGCCAGTTACCGACGACCTTATAAAAAAACGTCTGGAAAGCAGCCGGAGATCATTAGGCATTAGGGCTTCCATTGAGCTGCTTGTCTGCCCGACTCTTAAGAGCCCTATGTTAACTGGTTTTCGTCGGCCGACTATCATCTTGCCTGAAACAGCCTATACAGATGAAGAATTGGATTTAATCTTTGAGCACGAACTTACCCACTTTAAGCATCATGATTTATATACTAATCTTTTAACAGCAGTGATTTTGACGCTTCACTGGTTCAATCCTATTGTGCGTTTTGCATGTAAAGAAATGCAGGAAGCTGCAGAAGCTTATTGTGACGATGCCGTTCTGCACCGTCATCAGAATGATTTTCGCTTCTTTTACAGTGAGACAATTTTGACGATGGTTGATCGCAGCAAAAGGGAATTAGGTCCTTTGACGACCTGCTTTTACTCTAATAAATTTAACTTACGCCGGCGTATTTTGACGATTATGGAAAGCGGCCGTTCCTTGAAAATGTTATCGCCCGTCCTGACATTTTTTCTGTTTCTGGCACTGCTTGGCTCCGGCTCAGTTTTTGCGCTGACCAGCCAGCAACTATCAGGTACAGGCAGCCAAACATTAAAAACGGTCTTTTCTGATGATACAGCAGCATCTTCAAAAACAGAAGAAAAGCAGTCAGACAGCAATTCTGAGGCAGAAACGGATCCTTTTGTTTCCTCTTCGGGAAGCAGTCAGGACACAGCATCTGCCCTTCCGGAGTCACCAGATCAAGAAGCATCTCTTCAGCCGTCTGCTGAGACTGTCCAGGCAGAAGCAAGTGACAGAGACAGCGATGACGATGATGATGATTTGGAAGATTACGATGATGATTATGACGATGACTGATAATTTTCTTTAGTCAGAAGCTGGATTGCTGATATATAATCTAAGCAGACGGCAAGCCTGAAATATTTGATTTCTAGCTTGCCATCTGCTTTTTGTCTCTTCCTGCCTGATATTTTGATAGGGAGCGAAATCTCAAATGGCTGGCTTTCCTTATTTTATCGGCTGAAGAGGAACTTGTATTTTTTACTTGACTTTTAAGTAAGACAATTGTAGAATATAGTTATAAACGACAGATGTAGAATTAATGATGGCATCTTTTATTTTTGGTTAACATTCTACAAAAGTAGAATAAGGAGGTTCAATATGAAAACTAAGAAAACTCAGACTCAGTTTAAACGTATCGAAACAAAGTATATTCTGACAAAAGAAGTTTTAGCCCTTTTGCAGGAAGAATGGCAGGACTATTTAATTGCCGATGATTATCCGGCTTCAACCATCAGCAATGTTTATTTTGACAATAAGGACTTTCAGATGATCCAAGATTCTATCTCGCACTTACATAATCGGGAAAAAGTAAGGATGCGTACCTATGAAGAACGGCCTAATGAAGAGAGCCAAGCCTTTTTAGAAATTAAGGAAAAGAAGCTGGATGTCGGTTACAAATTTCGTTTGATTTCAAACCCTTTGTCCATTATGAATTATGTTACAAACGGTCTGGTTGACAACACAACAGCGGACATTGAAATGACCAAAAAACTGCATCTTTTACGACTTCGTTATGGTCAGCTGCAACCGATGATGTATATTTCCTACAAACGCCATTCCCTTAGAGGAATTAAAAGCAGAAAAATACGTCTGACTATTGACCAAGATTTGCTCTATCGTACAGAAAATGTGTCCTTAACAGCGGGAAACTACGGTCAGCCTCTGCTTGAAGAAGGTCAGCTGATTATGGAAATCAAAGTATCAGATGCTATGCCGCAATGGCTGGCTGCTATTTTAGAAAAATACCAAATTGAGGAGCAGTCGTTTTCAAAATATGCTACCGCTTACCGCAGACAAATTGATGATCAAAAAGAGGTGAGTGCTCTTGTTCAATGATTTATTTAACAATGTTTTTTCGCAGACACAGGCTCATTTTTCGCCTTCAGTTTTACTGCTGGCCTTATTAACCAGTTTGCTTTTAGGTTTGCTCTTGGCTACCGCTTACAGACATAAGACTCTTTATACCAAAGAATTTGTTGTTACTTTGACTCTTCTCCCAAGTCTTATTGCTATGATTATATTGATGGTCAACGGCAATCTCGGGACCAGTGTGGCAGTAGCGGGAACATTCAGTCTGATTCGTTTTCGCTCTGCTGCCGGAGGAGCTAAAGAACTGCTGGCTATTTTTATGGCAACAGCCAGCGGAATTGCTGTTGGTATGGGCTATCTCTTTTTAGCAGTTGCTTTTACAGGCTTTCTGTCAGCTGTTTTATTCCTTTTTGAAACGTTTGGCTTTGGCTCTGTCAGTCATACAAGACGCCAGCTTTCTCTGCTGGTAGCAGATGAAGAGGATTATGAGACAAAGTTAGAACGTTTTTTAAACAAATTTTGCCGCGAGACAGAGTGTCTTTCCCTAAAATCCCTTCCTCAAAAAAATACTGTCGAATTAGAATATTTGCTTCATTTTAAACCCCAGACGACCGATAAAATTCTTATGGATAATTTGCGGTCTTATAAAGGTATTTTGGAAATTAAAATCAGCAAAATGGCTAAAAAGAAAAAGATTCTCTGACCGCCTTCTTTTCGGCAAAGAAATAACAAAAGGCCAAGCGGCCTTACCCGTAAGAATCTATTTGTCCTTTTTAAAAGCACTATGCATTTTAGTGCTTTTTTGCTATAATAAATTAACTGAAAATTGTGAAAAAAGGGGATAGAAGATGATAACTGCCCGAGATGTTCGAAAAGCCCATAATATTTTGAAAAATGTTGTCGAAAAAACACCATTAGATTTTGACCGTTATTTATCAGAAAAGTATGGGGCAACAGTCTACCTAAAACGAGAAAACATGCAGAAAGTCCGATCTTTTAAAATTCGCGGGGCCTACTATGCTATCTCTCAGCTTTCAGAAGAAGAAAAAAGCAGAGGAGTAGTCTGCGCCAGTGCCGGTAACCATGCTCAGGGTGTTGCCTTTACCTGTCATGAAATGAAAATTCCGGCTACGATTTTTATGCCGGTCACAACACCGCAGCAAAAAATTGGACAGGTTCAGTTTTTTGGCGGTCCTTATGTGACGACAAAGCTAGTGGGAGATACTTTTGATGCTTCTGCTCAGGCTGCATTGGATTATACTAAAGCTGAAGGTATGACTTTTATTGATCCTTTTGATGACCCCAATGTTCAGGCTGGGCAAGGGACGGTAGCTTATGAAATTTATGAGCAGGCTCAAGCCGATGGTGTCAGCTTTGACAGTGTCTTTGTTCCTGTTGGAGGCGGCGGTTTGATTTCAGGGGTAGCGGCTTATTTTAAAGATGTGGCTCCTGATATGACCGTTATCGGTGTGGAAGCAAGCGGTGCCAGAAGTATGAGGGCAGCTTTTGATAAAGGACACCCGGTAAAATTGGAACACATTGATAAATTTGCGGATGGTATTGCTGTGCAAAAGGTCGGCAGCACTACCTATGAAGCAGCCAGACGATATGTTGATCAACTGATTGGGGTGGATGAGGGCTTGATTTCAGAAACCTTGATAGACATGTATTCTAAACAGGGGATTATTGCGGAACCAGCAGGAGCTGCTGCTATAGCAGCACTTGAAGTCATGAAAGATGATATCAAAGGGAAGACCGTTGCCTGCATTATTTCGGGAGGAAATAATGATATTAACCGCATGCAGGAGATGGAAGAGCGTGCCCTGATTTATGACGGCGTTAAGCACTATTTTGTGGTCAATTTTCCGCAAAGGCCGGGTGCTCTTCGGGAATTTGTCAATAATATTCTGGGGCCAAACGATGATATCACACGTTTTGAATATATCAAACGGGCAAACAAAGGAACGGGACCGGTGCTGATTGGAATTACTTTGGGGGATAAGGCTGATTACGCTGCACTTATCGAACGGCTGTCAGCCTTTGACCCATCTTATATTAATTTACATGGCAACGAAAGCCTCTATAATATGCTTGTGTAGATTCATTTTCGCAGCAGCAGCCAATTCGGTATTCATTGTGCTTTCCTTTCAGGAAGCAGACATTTTCGAAAGCTTTTCCTTATATTTTCATGTTTTTCCTTGACAAAAACAGGAAAAAAACTATAATTGTATTATCTGAATGGGACAACAAATACATAGGTAGCCGTCTGATACTGGGATAAAAAAAGCTGGTCTTTAAGTTACGGCCTGAGCAATAGACGAGCAGCAGTCTAGCGCCATTTTATTCACTTTTTCAAAGTTTTAAAATGTCTGCCGGGCTCTGAGGGGATGGAAATCAAACTCTATAGTCTGGGTTCTGTCCCACTCCCTGGCTGTCCTGGCAGGGGTGCGTCTGCGAAATCAAAGATTTCGGACTTACCGCCATGTTTGCTTTGCTCTTTTCACGGACTTTGTATCTTGATGAACTGAACACGCCCTAAACGCTGTGCAAAAAAGATAAAATTTCCTAGAGTCTTAGCGACTCTTCGTCAATTTTCCTATTTTTGCTTTGCTCTTTTAACGGGCTTTGTATCTTGATGAACTGAACACGCCCTAAACGCTGCAGGAAAAGACTAGTCAAGCTGAGTGCTGATTTCATTACTATCCAGCCGTAGCCGTCTGAAGGCTTTATCGTCCTGTCAGCCGACCGCACCCTTCTAGCCGTCTTGGCAGAGGGGCGTCTGCGAAATCAAAGATTTCGGACTTACCGTCATTTTCCTTTTGCGTTTTAAACGGGCTTTGTATCTTGTTGGAACTGAACACGCCCTAAAATCCTAGTGAAAAAGATGGCTGTCAGCGTGATGCCAGCATCACTTGCCACCCCCTATTTTCATACGGATTTTTAAACGGGCTTTGTATCTTGTTGGAGGAGGTTTTAGGGTGTTTGCTTTATTTTTTATTTTATTTTTGTTTTTTATTTTTCTCATAGTGATTGGCAGTACGCTTTATGTTGTTCGGCAGCAGTCTGTTGCTATTATTGAGCGTTTTGGGAGGTATCAGGGGGTAGCTAGCAGCGGGATCCATGTCCGTCTGCCTTTTGGTATTGATAAGATTGCCGCACGAATTCAGCTGCGCTTGCTGCAGTCTGAAATTGTAGTTGAGACCAAAACGAAGGATAATGTTTTTGTTACTTTGAACATTGCCACACAGTATCGGGTTAATGAGCAGAATGTGACAGATGCTTATTACAAACTGATGAGGCCGGAAGCTCAGATTAAGTCCTACATTGAAGATGCTCTGCGTTCTTCAGTGCCAAAGCTGACATTGGATGAACTGTTTGAGAAAAAGGATGAAATAGCCTTAGAGGTTCAGCATCAGGTCGCAGAGGAAATGTCAACATACGGCTATCTTATTGTCAAGACGCTGATTACCAAGGTTGAACCTGACGCAGAAGTTAAACAGTCCATGAATGAGATTAATGCTGCTCAGCGGAAACGTGTTGCTGCTCAGGAACTGGCCAATGCCGATAAAATTAAGATTGTTACAGCTGCAGAAGCTGAGGCAGAAAAAGATCGCCTGCATGGTGTTGGTATTGCTCAGCAGCGTAAGGCAATTGTCGATGGTTTGGCAGAATCAATTCAGGAACTAAAGCTGGCTAATGTCGGGATGACAGAAGAGCAGATTATGTCTATTCTGTTGACTAACCAATATCTTGATACTCTAAATCAGTTTGCGGCAGCCGGTAATCAAACACTCTTTTTACCTAGCAAACCTGACGGAGTAGAGGATATTCGCACTCAAGTTCTGTCAGCTTTGAAAGCCAAATAAATGTAAGATTTGTCTTTTCCGGACAGGGAGCACACCATTAAAACCGGTACTTTTCTGTTTGGAAATATTAGTTCAAAAAACTTAAGATAAAAAAGCCTGCTTCTTTAATAGAAGTCAGGCTTTCTGCATTTTGCGGCTCTGTTTCGAACTGGAAATGTGGAAATCCCCACCAAGACAGAAATCGTTTTTAGAAAGAGAGAATTCTATAGTGAGCACGAGTTTCTGTCTTTAGCCTCAGTTATTTTCAGAAAAAATCTAAAGTAGCCATAGCTTACATATACAACACTTAGAACTGCGATAATTGCCTGGCCATCAGCTAAAATACTGAAAAAAAGGTGATTGACAGCGAGTTCGGCCAGACTCAGCCGCAGAGCAAGAGCCGAGTTGACTAGGGGAAATGTCACTGAAGCATACAGCGGGGTAAAGTTTTGAGCTAGAATTTTAGGGAGCCTAACTAAAACCAAAGCATAGAGAAACTGTGCTAAGAGGGTGAGACCGATAACGAAGAAGCGATTAGGATGTGGACTTAGATTTAAGTAAGATGTCAGCAAGAGAGAAGTGGGGGCTGCTAAAATAATCAAAGTCGGATAATACGCTTTTTCGATACCAAACCGTAAGAGACGGTAAAAAATCACCGGCATCAGCAGGAGATATCCGATGACAGCTCCAACCCAAATCCACCAGCCTGCTGTTATTGCCGGAAAAAGGGGCGGAACGGTACTAGCTGCTGCAATCCCCACATAAACAATCACCCAACTGGGATAAACCAAAGCTAAGTTTCGGGAAAGAACAAATTTAAAGCTAAAAGCAGCAATATAAAGTAAATAAAGCATTAGAACCAACAGCCATAAAATCCAGCGGATTGCGATGTTAAAGGGACTGGCGTTCACCAGAAATGATAAAGCCATCAAGAGGGCTGCAAAGCCGGAAGCAGTAACCGGAGAGGAAAATTCTTTTCTCAGATTCTCTCTGGTCACCACTAGGCGTAAGAAGAGAAGGACTAACAGCGGTAAGGTAAATCCAAAAATCCAGAATCTGACAGGCGGACAAATCCCAGCAAACAGGTTGCCCAGAGCTATTATGCCTAAAATCAGTCCTGCTAATGCTAAGGGGATTTTTTTGATGAAATGAACCATAGAGTCTCCTTTAACTCAGATAAAAAACAGGGGCAGCATTTAAGCAACACTGTCCCTGCCGGCTTATAAAAATTAATGAGCTAAAATGTGCCGCAGCTGCACAGCGCTCGGGGAGACAATAGGCAGGAAAGCTCCTTCATTCCAGCGCCGGATAAAGCTGGAAGAAGAATGGCGGAAGTAGCTTTGGCCGCCGCCAGACTGCAATTCTAACAGAAGACTTGTAGACGCTAAATCTACGATATCAATCCGCAGCTGAAAAAGCTCTTTAGGGTGCTCAACAAAATAATGTTCTTTGTCTAAGCCGGAATAGAGGGTGCTTTTCAGCCGCCTCAGCCGATCCAGCGCATCAGTATAGTCCTTAGTTAAAACTGAACGGCCTTTATCTAGACTTTGTTCCACTTCAGCCAATGCCCGTTCTGTTAAGCCCAACCCCATACCGAATTGAAAACCCAGAAAAGCTGGCCGTGTCTGAGCCAAAAAGTCTTGAGCGTCATAAGATAGGATCCAGCGTTTATCCAGCGGCACCCTGTCAAAAGTCAATGCAGCTGTATTAGATCCTTGAAGCGCTACAAATTCCAAATCTTCTGAACGTTTTAAACCATCAGTCTCTGAAGGAACTGCCACAATGATTGGCTTTTGGCTGCTATTTTCAAAACCAGCCGCAAAGACAGCCACAAAACGATCAGAACGCAGATTCGTCACCCAGGGCAGCCGACCTTGCAAATAGTAGTTATCTCCTTTTTCGATAACAGTAACATTGAGTTCTTCGATGGCGGATAAAAATTTAACCGCATTGGACAGTCCTGTTCCGGCGGCGCGTTGTCCTGTTATGAGTTCAGATAGCCAGACAGTACGTGGATAGGGATTGCTGCTTGCTAAAATATTTTCGATAAAGGTTCTGTGTCCCCAAGAAATAAAGGCGGCAGTCAGTGACTGTTTGCCTAATTCTGTCAAGGCTTCAATGACAGCTGATTGGTTTCCTCCGCTACCTCCCAGTTCTTTTGGGACACCGATTTTAAAAACCTCTTCTTTAGCAATGCGCTCCAGCAGGCTGTCTGCCAATGTTCCGGAGTTTTGGTCCAGTTCTTCTGCATGATTTTCCAGCCAAGTCGTAAATTCTTTTGAAAATTCTGTCATACTCGTTCTCTCTTTTTGCCTATTTCTTTATAAAGCATAAGGCTGTAATTCAGGATTGATTGGGGTATTGATCAGATTGTTGGCATAATTGCACAAAGTTGCGAGGCTGACGCCGAGTACGACATCCAGAGCGTTTTCTCGACTGTAGCCTGCTGCAAAGAAATCATCTAAGGCTTGGTCGCCGACCTTACCTTTGTTATGGATAATAGCCAAGGTAAATTTAACCAGCGTATTGAGCTTAGGATCGCTGTCAATTGGTGTTCCTTTACGGAGTGCCTCCAGAACATCTTGGGGAATTTTGACCTGCTTAATGGAAACTGCAGTATGTCCGGCAACACAAAAGGCACAGCCATTGGCTACGGCTGCTGTAATCTGAACAGCTTCACGTTCAGTTGCAGTCAGGCTGGTTCGGCGGTTAATGGCCCCAACTGTCTGGTAGGTTTCCAAGGCAGTCGGTGAATTAGCTAAAAGACCGATAAGATTTGGAATATAACCACCATTATTTTTTTTTGACAGCCGTCAGATTTTCTTTGAGATTTTCTGGGGCGCTTTCAATTGTATGAATAGGGAATTTAGCAGACATAAGTTCTCTCCTCGTAAAATAAGTTTATGGGGATTTTCAATCCCA
Source organism: Streptococcus huangxiaojuni (assembly GCF_040930515.1). Classification (NCBI taxonomy): domain Bacteria; kingdom Bacillati; phylum Bacillota; class Bacilli; order Lactobacillales; family Streptococcaceae; genus Streptococcus; species Streptococcus huangxiaojuni. The sequence goes on along the minus strand of NZ_JBFQEG010000017.1, from coordinate 369 downwards.
AGTGTTAACAATTTTATAGCTTGACTATTGCAAGGTTTTCCAGAACAATAGAGTCATGGAATGGACTCATGGTTGTTTCTTTCTCTCCTTGTTGCTTAGACTTCATTTTAAAGTCTGTTACCCAAGCCTTGTCCCTACTTCCAACACACTAGCTGTTTCCACTAAGCTCACTTCTGTACCTAGTAGGGTACAGGCGGCAGCTGAGCCAGTGACTAGAATTCTCTTATGCGAGGCTGTTGGTGCAAGGTGTTTCTGGGGAACCTTACAGTAGTCAAGAAAACTTCCAAATCCAATTGAAAGGAGACCTTCCAAATGAAATGTTTTGTCGGTTTAGACGTTAGCTCTACCAAACTTGATGTCTGTGTCATG
>NZ_JBFQEG010000016.1:0-51070 GCF_040930515.1 Streptococcus huangxiaojuni | reverse complement strand
AATACTATCAAGTAAGTGAGATTTAATCTGATGTAGCATGATTTTTCCCTTTTTATTTTTAGTCTAGCATAGAAAAAAGTAACCTACCACAAAATATGATAGGTTACTTATCTTAATGACATTGGACCTTTGTCCCAGCCTCTTCATTTTGTTTTTTTAGATAAAAAGCTGTTAAAAATGCGAAAGGAGCGTCCCTGCCAGAACGACTGGAAAGTACAGTCGGCTGTTAGGCATAAAGCTCACTCTCCAATTTCTCAGTTCGGGCTGAGCTCACTCTGCAGCCTTTAAGCTGTGTTCAGCTCATTATAATCAGTCTTTTAGAGTAAACTGTAAAAATTCAACAAAATGATCGGCCCAGTGTTTTTCATGGTGAATCTCATTAGCCATAATACGTAGCCGAATATTCTCCAAAGGCAGTCCTGTTTTTATGAGAGACTGGTAATAGTGAAGACTGCAGTCAATGTAGGCCTGATTCATATTTGGAGCAAAGGCCTCATCCACCTCATCACCTTCTTTTGTTCCAACCTGAATGTAGACTTTGCTTTTTTGATTGAGACCATGGTGATTGCAGTAGCGCAGGAAATCCCGTTCACTAAACCATGAGGCCAATGAGAAGACACCTAAGCTGCCAAATATGTGTGGATAAGCAGCTCCCATATAGGCTGTGATAATACCGCCCATAGATGAGCCGGCAAGCAAGGTATGGGCTCTGTCCGGCTTAGTACGGTAGTGCCTGTCAATAAAGGGTTTAACAGTATTAACGACCCATTCTCCATACTCCATACCATCTCCTCCTACACTGGCCGTTTCCGGTGTCGATCCCACATCAGTCATCCAGGGGGCATATTCATTGAGTCGGTTTTCTTCAGCATTATCAATGCCAACGATAATGAGCTTAGGAAATTCCTTATGCTTTTTTATAGTCGGGATAATTTTCCAAGAATAGCCGGAAAAAGATTCCCTGCTGTAAAAAATATTCTGGCCGTCATGCATGTACAGAACAGGGTAGTCAGCCCATTCTTCCTTTTTATAATCCTTGGGAAGCAGCACCCGGATTCGCCGCTCTTCATCATAATAAGGCACATACAAATAGTGTTCTTTCATTTCGAGATAGTAATTGTTCAGTTTGGTCCGTCTCATGATTACTCCTAAGTATTGCAAATTCTTCTGTCTGAGTTTTCATTATACCATAAAGAGCCTGAGAAAAACACTTGGCTAGACCTCCGGAGCAGCTCTGCATTTGCTGGTCCAAAGCGTACAAAATGGCTGTATAAGTTGCTTAAAGCAGATTTCACTGTATTTTTAGGCTGTTTCTCTTTAAAAATTATGGGATTGACAGCCTCTTTTGTCTGTCAGAGAGGAAGCTGACTTACGGCTGATAAAAGCCGGCTTATTATGGTATAATCTTAGTGTTATGACTGATAAGAATGATAGAAAATACGCTATTGTTGATTTAGAAGCAACCAGTGCCAGTTCTTCGGCGATGATTATTCAGGTGGGAATTGTCATTATCAAAAATGACAAAATTATAGAGACATACCAAACGGATGTCAATCCTCATGAAAAATTAACGCAGCATATTACTGAACTTACAGGAATCACAGATAAGCAGCTGGCACTGGCTCCAGAGTTTTCTCAGGTGGCTCCGGCTATTTATGATTTGATAAAAGACTGTATCTTTGTCGCCCATAATGTCAAATTCGATGCCAATCTGTTAGCCGAACATTTATTTCTGGAAGGTTTTGACTTACGTACGCCAAGAGTTGATACAGTAGAGCTGGCTCAGGTTTTTTATCCGCATTTTGAAAAATATTCTCTGACCAGTTTAGCAGCAGAACTCCAGCTTGATTTAACTGATGCTCATACAGCCATTGCAGATGCACAGGCAACTGCTCAGCTTTTTTTTAAAATAAAAAAGAAGGTGGAAGCTCTGCCAAAAGAAGTTTTGGAAAAACTGCTGCCTTTGGCTGACAGTCTCCTATTTGAATCGCGTATTCTGCTTGACGATGCGCTGATAAAAGCTCCTCTGCTGTCAAAAACAGATTATGTTGAAACAGGTCAGTTAGTTTTAAGAAGGATAAAAGCACAAAAAGACAGCCGGGAATTATCGCAGGATTTTTCGGTCAATATTGCCTTGCTTGGGCTGGATGTACGCGAAAAGCAGGAAGCCTTTGCCCAATTAGTTGAGGACGGACTTAAGGACAGCCGTCCCAGCTTTTTAGAAGCTCAGGCCGGTCTTGGTAAAACCTATGCCTATTTGCTGCCTCTTTTGAGTAAAACCTCTGGGGAACAGCTTATTGTTTCAGTACCGACAAAGGTGCTGCAGGATCAAATTATGGCTAATGAAATCCAAAAGATTGAGGCTGTCTTCCGTATTCCCTGCCACAGTATTAAAGGGCCAAATAATTACATTAAGCTGGATGCTTTTGCAGAAAGTCTCAGACAGAAACATGATAATCGGCTGATTAACCGCTATAAAATGCAGATTATGATCTGGCTGCTGGAAACAGAAACCGGAGATTTGGACGAGATTCGGCAGAAGCAGCGATTTGAGAGTTACTTTGACTCTCTCAGGCATGATGGTAAAATCAGCAGAAAATCTCTTTATGCCACAGTCGATTTTTGGCAAAAAAGTTATGAAAAAGCTAAGACCAGCCGTCTGTTGCTGATTAACCACGCTTATTTTCTGGAACGTGTACAAGATGATAAAGCTTTTATTAAAAAGAAAGTTCTTGTTTTCGATGAAGCTCAAAAACTGTTACTCAATTTAGAAAATTTCTCACGAAAAAGCTTGAACCTAAATTATTTTTTATCAGTTATCCAAGAATTAAGTCATAAAAGCCATAAGCTTTTAGAAAACCGTCTGCTGGAAAGTCTGGCCTTTAATCTGGACGATCTTGTGACACAGTTTCATCAGACAAATAAAAACCGTCTGACCTCACAGGCAATCGGCCGCCTGCGTCAAAATTTGCTAGAGCTGAATTTAACAGAGCTGGCCCCGCTCAAAGAGCTGTTTGCTGAGCCCTTTACTGAATTTTGGCTGTCTTCAGAAATGGATCAGGAAAAGCGCCAAATCCACCTGAACGCCGGCAGAGAAGATTTTCTTGACTTTAAACATTTTTTGCCGGAAGTCAAAAAGCTTTATTTCATTTCAGCTACCTTAGATATCAGTCCCAAAGTTCATTTGGCGCAGCTCTTAGGATTCAGGGAAGCTGTTTTTGCGGGACTGTCCAAAACGAAGACTGACAGTCAGCACATCTGGCTTGATACAACGATGCCGATACTCAGTCAGCTTTCTTCAGCGGATTATGCGCAAGAGACTGTTTGGCGCCTGCTCAGACTGTTAAGACTGAAAAAACCAATTTTAGTGCTTTTCACTTCTGTTCAAAGTATGATGACGGTTTCCCATCAATTAGAAAAAACCGGTGTTTCACATTTAACTCAAGGGAAAAACGGTTCTGCCTCAAAAGTGAAACGAAAGTTTGAAGAAGGTGACAGCCAGCTGCTTTTGGGCACAGGAGCTTTTTGGGAAGGGACGGACTTTGTTGCCGCTGATCGGATGATCGAAGTCATAACGCGTCTGCCTTTTGATAATCCTGAAGATTTTTTTGTTAAAAAAATGAATAGCCGTTTAAGGCAAGAAGGGAAATCACCTTTTTACGATTACAGCCTGCCCTTGATGATTTTGCGGCTGAAACAGGCAATCGGACGAACCATGCGGAGAAACAGCCAGCGTTCCGCTGTCCTGATTCTGGATAAACGCGTCTCACACGCGTCCTACAGTTCCATGATTTATCAAGGTCTAAATGATGAATTTTACCTTTCTGAGCAAAAATTTGCTGACTGTCTGGCTGAAATAGAAAATTTTTTGATATAATGTTATCAATAGTGTATTTTAGGAGATAGTCATGAAAAAGGCAAAGCTGTTTAAACGGAGTCTGTTTGCTTTTAGCTTGTCTGTTTTTCTGGTTCTGCTGGCAGTTTTTTTGGTTTTATTTTTTGCAATGAAACCTAGCTTTGATGCTCAGCATTCTGCTGAAAAGATAGCGAGAAAACGGACAAATTTGGTGCACTTCACTGATTTTCAGCTTTATCACGGAAAAGAAACGTACTACAGTTTGTTTGGCACAACAAAATCCGGGATTAAAAAAGTTGTTGCTGTTGCTAAAAACGGTAAGAAGATTCATATCTATCGTTTAAACAGCGGTATCAGTCAAAAACAAGCGAAGCAAACAGCAAATGAAAATGGAGCTAAAAAAATAAAGACAATCACTTTTGGTGTTTACGATGATTTTCCTATATGGGAAGTTACTGCAGAAAATGGCTATTATCTTATTGATTTTGAAACAGGTGATTTTGTAAAAAAGAACTGACCAGCCTCTGCACAAGCAAAAAATGGACTGGTTTTATAAATAAGGAGGAACTATGGAACTAGCAAGGCGAGTATTGGATATGGAAGAAAGTGTCACTTTTGCAGCCGGAGCTAAGGCACAGGCATTAAAAGCCAGCGGGCGTGATATTTTAAGCTTAACTTTAGGAGAACCGGATTTTGTGACACCAGAGAATATTCGGCAGGCAGCTCAGGCTGCTATTTCAGACGGCAGGTCAAGTTTTTACACACCTGCCGGCGGTTTACCCGAATTAAAACAAGCGATCGCTCACTATTTTGAAACATTTTACGGATATTCTGTCAAGCCTAATCAAATCGTCGCCGGAACAGGTGCTAAGTTTTTGCTTTATACATTCTTTATGACAGTTTTGAATGAAGCAGATGAAGTGATTATTCCTACGCCTTACTGGGTCTCTTATGCAGATCAGGTTAAGCTGGCAGCAGGAGAACCGGTTTTTGTTCAGACCAGTGAGGAAAATTCTTTCAAAATCACAGTTCCTCAGCTGGAAGCAGCAAGAACATCTAAAACGAAGGTTCTTCTTCTTAATAGTCCGTCCAACCCGACAGGGATGATTTATTCTCCGGATGAGCTGGAAGCAATCGGCAACTGGGCTGTTGAGCATGATATATTGATTTTGGCAGATGACATTTACGGCCGGCTGGTATATAATGGCAATCAGTTTACATCGATTTCTACTATTTCAGAAAAAATAAAAGCCCAGACTATTGTTATTAACGGATTATCCAAGACCTATGCCATGACTGGATGGCGGGTTGGTTTTGCAGCCGGCAGTGAAGATATTATTGCCGGTATGGCCAAAATTGTCAGTCAAACAACTTCTAATTTGACAGCTGTATCACAGTACGCAGCTATCGAAGCCTTGACTGGGCCTCAGGATTCCATTGAAGCTATGCGTCAGTCTTTTGAAAAGCGGTTAAACACAATCTATCCTCTGCTTGAACAAGTACCGGGATTTGAACTTATTAAACCTCAAGGAGCTTTTTATCTGTTTCCTAATGTCAAAAAAGCCATGGCCTTGAAAGGTTATAATGATGTGACTGATTTTACGGCCGCAATTTTAGAAAAGGCAGAGGTTGCTCTGGTGACGGGAGCCGGATTTGGCGCTCCTGAGAATGTACGTCTCAGCTATGCTGCCGATCTTGCAACACTGGAAGAGGCAGTCCGCCGCCTTAAAGCTTTTATGGAGAGATAACAAAAAAGAGATTAGAAAAGAGAAAATATGTCGAAAAACTACGTTTCTATTGCTGATGTTAAAGACCATGTTGGTCAGGAAGTGACAATTGCCGCTTGGGTTGCTAATAAATCCGGCAAAGGGAAGATTGCCTTTCTCCAGCTTCGTGACGGTACAGCCTTTTTTCAGGCTGTAGCTTTTAAGCCAAATTTTATCGAAAAATTTGGCCAAGACAAAGGAGAAGAAAAATTCAATACAATCCGGCATCTTAACCAAGAGACAGCGATCCTTATCAGAGGGATTGTCAAAGAGGATAAACGTTCAAAATTCGGTTACGAGCTTGATGTGCTTGATCTTGAAGTGGTAGGTGGCAGTGAGAACTACCCTATTACACCTAAAGAACACGGAACAGACTTTTTGATGGATCACCGTCATCTATGGCTTCGTTCACGTAAACAAATGGCAATTATGCAAATTCGAAATGCTATTATTTATACGACCTACGAATTTTTTGACCGGAATGGATTTATTAAATTTGACAGCCCGATTTTATCCGGCAATGCTGCTGAAAATACAACTGAACTGTTTGAAACCGATTATTTTGGGACACCGGCCTTCCTCAGCCAGTCGGGCCAGCTCTATTTAGAAGCCGGCGCCATGGCTCTTGGACGTGTTTTTGACTTTGGCCCGGTTTTTCGAGCTGAAAAATCGAAAACCCGCCGGCATTTAACAGAATTCTGGATGATGGATGCAGAATACGCATTCTTAAGTCATGAAGAGTCACTTGACCTCCAGGAAGCCTATGTCAAAGCCTTAATTCAAGGTGTTTTAGACCGTGCTTCTCAGGCTTTAGAGACCTTGGAGCGCGATACAGATCTGTTAAAAAAATATATTGAGGAGCCTTTCAAGAGGATTTCTTATGATGATGCCATTGATTTGCTTCAAGAACATGAAGCAGACCAAGATACGGACTATGAGCATTTAGGACATGGCGATGATTTTGGATCGCCGCATGAAACTTGGATTTCTAATTATTTTGGCGTTCCTACTTTTGTCGTTAATTATCCGTCAGCTATTAAGGCCTTCTATATGAAACCTGTCCCGGACAATGAAGATCGGGTCCTCTGCGCCGACCTTCTTGCGCCGGAAGGTTATGGAGAAATTATCGGCGGCTCTGAACGTGAAACAGACTATAATCGCCTACTTAAAAAGATTCAGGAAAACGATCTTAATCCGGCCGACTATGATTTTTACCTTGATCTTCGTAAGTATGGTTCGGTACCGCACTGCGGCTTTGGTCTGGGGCTGGAGCGTTTGGTAACCTTTATTGCCGGCACCAAGCATATCCGTGAAGCCATTCCTTTTCCGCGTATGCTTCACCGTTTGAAACCATAAATAAGCAGCAGTCAACTATTTTGGACTTAAAACAGCTTTTTGTACACTGTAAAATGAAGGAGAGTATTATGGGAAACATCATTCATACTGATAAAGCACCGGCGGCCATCGGCCCTTATGTTCAGGGAAGGATAGCTGGTCCTTTTCTCTTTGCTTCCGGCCAGATTCCTCTGTCTCCCTCTACAGGCGAAATTATCGGCAGCACGATTGAAGAGCAGACTCAGCAGGTCTTGAAAAATATCAGTGCGATTCTGGAAGAAGCGGGAACAGATTTTGACCATATCGTCAAAGCAACTTGCTTTTTGAATGATATCAATGATTTTGCTGCATTTAACCAGACCTATGCTCAGGTTTTTAAAGATGACTTTCCGGCTCGTTCGGCAGTTGAAGTTGCTCGTCTGCCAAAAGATGTTAAAGTTGAAGTGGAAGTCATCGCCTATATTGACTAAATAACAAAACAAGGTGACTTGCAGTAACAGTGTGCTGCTCACCCTAAGCCGCTATATTTTCGTTAAAAAGAACATTTGGATTGGAGCAGATATCACTGCTCTGGTCTTTTTTTATTCCTGCCGATTTTTGGTTTATGTGTTTTTTTAATGGAGGAGCGGCTGGGTATTGAGAAACAGTAAAATCTCAATAAACGGATTTAGAAAAATAAGATGACTGGTTAAAAAGATCTGTACAGTCTTGCTATGGACATCTCAGCCAATGCCTTTGTAGCGTTAGACTAAGTTTTTATTTTCCTTTATCATATCATTTGAAAGAACAAATACTTTGAAGAATACGATAATATTTGAAAATATTACGAAAAGGAGTTAAAATAGAAACGGTGCGGACATGAAGTGTAATAATCCGAATAACATTGTAATAAATTACAATGGTTATTAAAAATTGAACAAGGGCCGAGCTTCAGAAAAAGACAGTCTGCTTTCATGCTGCTTGTCGCATGAGTCAGTTCTCTATTTTTGACAGCTTTCAGCTGCCTTCTGTTCTGATGTAAAAGGAGAGGTCAACTTGAAAACATTATTAATTGGCAACACAAAGGCTGTTACAAAGTCTTTCATCGAGGCAGCATTTCCAAAAAGCCGGGTCTTGATTTTAGGAGAAACCAGTTTAAAAACATCCCGACTGGATAAAATCACTGTCTTTTCAGATTATGTTAAAGAAAACTTTATCGAAGAAGTTTTTGAATCTTATGAGTTTGATCAAATCATTTATTTTTCTAACACTCTGTCATTTAAAAATGACAGTGTCGGTGAGCTGGAAAGGCTGCAGGCAGTTCTTCGTTATACGCAGGATCAGGAGAACCTGAAAGTTATTTATCTCACTGGTCCCGAAATTTCCAGCTATAAACAGGTGCTGGACAGAACTGCTGAGGACTTATGTCTGAATTGGAATAAGCGTTCTAGTTCAGGTATTAAAGTCCTCCATAGCCCTTATCTTTATTCAAAACAGTCAGTGCAAATCTTGGCAGGACTCTTGAAAGATACGGGCGATCAAGAAATAAAGGAGCTTTCCGAAAATTCTCAGGAAATAGCTAATTTTATCGATTTAGAGGAGCTAGCTGACCTTTTTTATAAGATTTTAGACAGCTGGGATACCAATAGCGATGTGTTCACAATTACCAATCCTTATAAAATAACTTTGCAGGAAGCAGTTTCTGCATTTAACCAACTTGCTGAAAGAGAAGTCATTTCATTCAAGAAGAAACAAGCCCAAAAGCGTGTTTATACGGAAAAACAAGAGGATATCCTCAAAAAACGCTACGGTTGGACGATGGCAGCTTCCGTTTTGGATAGGCTTCCTGAGCTCTATCAGCTTGCTGTCAAAGAAGCGAAAAAAATTCAAAAGCGGCGTCGGATAACTCATATTTTGCGAAGGGTCCGCTCTCAGGGACAGATTCAAAAATTGGGAGAAGTTGGAGTTCTCTTTCTATTATCTGAAATTCTTAATTCCTATACGAGCGCCAATCTGCAATTCAGACTTGTAGATATTCGCTTGCTTTTTGTAGTGCTTATCAGTACAGTGTTTGGAACTTATTTTGGTTTATTTGCTGCGGGACTGTCAGCTTTGGCTCTCTTTTTCTCCAATATGGCTTCGGGTACTGACTGGCGGATTATGCTTTACAACACTGAGCAGTGGGTGCCGTTTATTGCTTACCTGTTTGTTGCCGCTGTTTGTGGTTTTGTACAGACCAAAAATCAGGATGAGAACCGCTCACTGCAAAAGGAAAATGCTGTTTTAAAGGAGCAAAACACGTTTGTACAAAGTGTCTATGCCAATATTATACAAGATAAGCAGAAACTAAAATACCAAATTATCAGCAGCCGTGATGGGGCAGCGAAATTGTTCCATGTCTTTGAGGAGATGGACAATCATCCCTATGAAGATATTCTGCGTAACAGTACAGCTATTTTGGCGGAGTGGCTGGATTCTGATGATGTTCGTATTTATACCTTCCGAAACAGTGTGTTTACCGGGCAGCTTCAGGCTTCTTCCAAAGAACTTCCTGCTGGACAGCAGACCGTAGAATTGATGGATTTCCCTAAGGCTATCCGGCAAATCAAAAATGGCGATATCTGGGTGAATAAATCGTTATTGAAGCAGTATCCGACTTATGCTGTTGGAATCAGAATAGCAGGCAAGCTGCAGCATTTACTGTGGATTTCTGATATTAATCATGCTCAGCTGAGCCAGTACCAAATTAATGCTTTTCATATGGTCAGCCAAATGCTGAAATCAGCTCTGGAAAAGGCTTACTATCAAGAAAAATTTCAACGAAATATTGCTCAGGAGCATTCTCCGTTTGATAGTTCCGGCAATGACAGTGTCATTCATATTGAAGATAGAAGGGCTGATTAGCATATGGAAACAAGACTTGGTTTATTTATCCTTATTTTTTATCTGCTGCTTTGTTTAGGCTTCTATCTGTTTATTCGTAAAAAATTTGCCTTTCCGGCCTATTATATAATTTTTATCTGCGGATTACCGGTCATCGGTCTTTTGCTGATTGGGATTACGGCTGCTACACGGCAGGCGGGTTCTGGCAGAATAGACATGGACGATGACGAAGACGATATCAAACAGGAAGGGCCTAGTGACCGGGAGCTAATCCCAAATGATGAAAAAGACAGTAAAAACCTGATTTCTTTGGAAGAAGCCCTTCTTTTGGAAAATTCTGATTTGGCCAGAGATATTCTATTGGATATTATCGGTGAAAATCCGGAAGAATTTTTGGATTTGTTCTACTTGGCCAGACTTAATGAAGATGCTGAGGTTGTCCATTATGCTACGACAGTTATTGCAGAACTGTCTAGGCAGTATGATTTAAAAATAGCTCAGATGGAAAAGGCGCATGCCAAAGAACCGAATAATCTGGAGATTTTATCAGAATACTGTACTTTGATGAACTCTTATTTAAACAATGCATTTGTAACGGGACAGATGGCTCAGTCATTGCGCTTGGACCTGATAGGACTCTTAGAGGAAAAAATTCGATTGAAGGAAAGTTTGGCTGATTATGCTAATCTGGTTGAACATCTTTTGACTGTGCAAAATTATGACCGTGCTCAAACCAATATAGACTACATGATGCAAAACTGGCCCGAAAATGAAAAACCCTGGCTGCTTCAGCTGCAGCTTTTTCTTGGATTGCAGCAAGGAGATGAAGCGGTGGCTTTAGCCCAAAAAATGAAAGAAAAGAACATCTATATTTCTGCCGAAAATAGAGAAATCGTTGACTTTTGGCAGGCGGCATAAAATGAACACGCCCTAAGAGCTGTGCAAAAAAGATATAGCTAAATTTAGAATTGATTTCAAGATAGCTAGCCGTAGACGTCTGAAGGTTTTGTCGTCTTGGCAGCCGACCGTACCCTTCTAGTCGTCTTGGCAGAGGGGCGCAGACGAAATCGAAGATTTCTGGCTTACCGTCATTTTTGCTTTGCTCTTTTAACGGGCTTTGTATCTTGGTGTAATTGAACACGGCCTAAACGCTGCGGGAAAAAGCATGGTCAAAAATAGAACTGATTTCACAGTTAGGCAGCCGTAAACGTCTGAAGGCTTTGTCGTCCTAACGGCCGACCGCACCCTTCTAGTCGTTCTGGCAGGGGTGCGTCTGCGAAATCAGAGATTTCGGACTTACCGCCTATTTTCCTTTTGCGTTCTTAACGGCCTTTGTATCTTGGTGAGGAGTGAGAGAGTGAAAAAGAAAAGAAGGAAAATTTTCCGAAAAGAGGCTGTTTTTGTTCTAATTATTTTTTTAGCTATTACGGGCTTTCTTTTCGTACAAAAAAGAGGAGAAGTCTACAAAGTAGATTCGCAAAATGATACGTATCTCACAGGGGATGTTCCCTCCAGCAGTGAAGTGTTTGCGTCTTTAAGTAAGGATACTTTGCTTATTGTTGATTCAGCAGATCCTTCCAGTCTGGCTGCTCAAGAACAGTTTGAACAGATTCTAAAAGATATGAGAATGGGCTATCAGACTGTTGATGTCGAAAAAGAAACTATTCCTGATTTTTCAGCTTATCAAAAAGTCGTTATTCTGTTATCAGCACTTGATCTTATGCAGGAGCGAACTCCCGATTTAATGGCTTGGGTCTCTGACGGCGGCAATGTTCTGTTTGGGACAACTTTATTTCAAGAGGAAATCTTAAAGGGAATCGATCAGGATTTGGGTGTTGTGGATTCAAAGGCTGAAAATGCAGTAGTTACCAGTGTTTTTATTGATGAAGCTTTTATGATTGGCGGCGGGAAAGCCTATAAAATTGATGAACCCTTTGATGCTGCCAGAACAGTCTCTCTGACTGATGACAGCAAGGTTTATGCTTGGATTGATGATGATGCTAAAAATCCGCTGGTTTGGGAAAAAGACTACGGTTCCGGTCATTTTGTCATTGATAATTTAGGTTTTTATAATAAATCCGTTCGCGGGATACATGCTGCTTCTTACAGTCTGCTGACTGATATAGCAGTTTATCCTGTTATTAACGGATCAACTTATTATTTGGATGATTTCCCTTCTCCTGTTCCAGCTGGAGATGCCAGCTTCATTAAGCGTGACTACAATATGTCGGTCTCAGATTTTTACACCAATGTCTGGTGGCCGGATTTATTGAAGCTCCATGAAAAGTACGCTATCAAGTACACTGGTCTGGTTATTGAAAATTATGAGGACGATACTTCCGGAAACATTAAGCGTCAGGATGATACAGAGAGATTTAGCTATTTCGGCAATTCTCTGCTGGCAAATGATGGTGAAATCGGTTATCATGGCTATAATCACCAGCCTTTCAGTCTGGATAATGTTGATTATGGTGATATTTACCCTAACTATAAAACCTGGGCCAGTACAGAGGCTATGGCGGCGTCTTTGACAGAATTAGACAGTTTTATTAAAGATCTTTTTCCTAATATCGAGACGTCAGTTTATATCCCGCCGTCTAATGTTCTTTCGGCTGAAGGCCGGCAAATGCTGGTCAGCCAGTTTCCTCAGATTAAAAGTATTGCCAGCAATTATTTTTCGGATGACCTTGCTTACAGTCAGGAATTTGAAATTGCCGATGACGGAATGATTGAACAGCCACGGACGGTTTCAGGGACAATTTGGGATGATTACACTAAATTGACAGCTTTTTCTGAATTAAACATTCATTTTGTCAATAATCACTTTATGCACCCTGACGATGCCTTGGACGAAGACCGAGGTGCTGCAAATGGATGGGCAAAGATGATTGAGAGCTTTGAGAGCGATGTTGCCTGGCTGCAGGCATCTGCTCCTGGTTTACGTAATCTGACAGGATCTGAGCTTGCCGGAGCTGTGCAGCGTTATGCTATTTTAAAAGTCAGTCAGACCCAAAATGAGAATCATTTGGCTATTGAACTGGAAAACTTTCATGATGAGGCTTATTTAATGGTTCGGCTTAATAATGATGCCAAACCGGGGTCCGTTTCAGGAGGGGACTTAAGCCATCTGACCGGCAACCTCTATCTTTTGCATGTCAAAAGCGGGACAATCTCAATTGAATTAAATTAAGGAAATACGATGAAAATTTGTTTAGTTTTAGAAGGGTCTTACCCCTATGTTCACGGCGGTGTGTCGACTTGGGCCCACCAGTATATAACTGAAATGAAGGAACATGAGTTTATTATCTGGGCTATCGGGGCCAAGAAGAAGAAACGCGGTCAGTTTGTTTATACACTGCCTGAAAATGTTGTGGAAGTCCATGAAGTTTTTTTGGATGATTTAGATACGGATAAGAATGGAGCGTCTCGCCGCGGCCGAAAACAGCTGACAAAAAATGAATTTCAGGCCTTATCCCAGCTGGTATCCTGTGAGCAGCCCAACTGGTCGACTCTGTTCAAACTTTTCCAGTTGGGACAGCTACACCCAACCGAATTTTTAGAAAGTGAAGACTTCCTGCAAATGGTTAGGGAAATCTGCTCAGAAAAGTATCCTTTTATTCCTTTATCAGATGTCTTTCATACCATGCGTTCAATGCTGCTGCCTCTGCTTTGTCTCCTGACTAAAGAAGCACCAAAGGCTGATCTTTATCATGCGATCTCAACAGGTTATGGCGGTGTTTTAGCAACACTTGGCGGCCATGTTTATCACAAACCGGTTCTTTTAACAGAACATGGCATCTATACGCGTGAAAGAGAAGAGGAAATTATTCGAGCTGATTGGGTCTTACCTTCTATGAAAAAACAGTGGACTGATTTTTTCTATATGCTGTCAGAAGTAATCTATTCACGGGCTGACCGTGTCACCAGCCTTTTTACAAAAGCTCGGGAGACGCAGATTGAAATTGGCTGTGAGCCAGCTAAGTGTCAGGTCATTTCTAACGGTATTGACTATGACAGTTTTTCCAAAATCGCACGAAAAGAAGCTGACGGCTGGATTGATATCGGAGCAGTTATTCGCTTAGCAGCGATAAAAGACGTAAAAACACTGATTTACGCCTTTTATGAGGTATCCTCGCGTCTCCCTAATGTCCGCTTGCATATTATGGGGGGCGTAGACGATCAGGAGTATGCGAATGAATGTTATGCTTTGGCAGACAAACTGCAGCTGGATAATCTTATTTTTACAGGACGGGTCGATATTAAAGCCTATATGGAAAAATTGGACTTTACGGTTCTGACAAGTATTTCTGAAGGGCAGCCCTTATCTGTTTTGGAATCAATGGCTGCGGGGCGGCCCTGCGTAACAACAGACGTCGGCTGCTGCCGGGAACTGCTTGAAGGAAAACCAGATGACTCACTTGGTCTGGCAGGCTACTGTGTCCCGCCGACTTACCGCGAAGGTTTAGCTGAGGCAATGATAAAAATGAGTGAACATCCTATCGCCAGAACACAGATGGGAGCCATTGCTCAAAAGCGTGCTGAGCGCTATTATCAATATCCGCAAATGATTCAGCAGTATCGACAATTATATAAGGAGTATGAACGTTCATGGCAGGTATAGGTTTTGAACTAAGAAAAATTCACAATCGGGAAGGATTGCTGTCGAAGCAGAAGGCTTACAGTTATGCCGGTATTATTTACGGGGGACCGGTTATCTTAGGGATAGCGCTTAATGCTGCTGTTGTTTTTCTAAGCTTCACGGGGAAAATGGATAACAGTCAGCGTGACGGTCTGATGGTCTTGCTTTCTTATGCAATTTTAGCATCCTTGGCAGTGTCTAATCTGTTCTCTTTTATTGTTACGCGCTATATTTCGGATATGCTCTACGAACATAAAACAGAACGCATTTTACCTTCATTTTACGCTTCCAGTGCCTGCGCTTTGCTTCTGGGAGAAATTTTATACGGAACTTTTCTGACTGTTTCAGGTATTTCCCCCTTGGAGATGATTTTGTCTTTGCTGCTGTTTGGGGAATTAACGCTTATCTGGAATGCTATGAACTATTTGACGGTCATTAAGGATTACCGCAGTATTATCATAGGTTTTTTGGCTGCCATTGTCACTACCCTTCTGCTTGGCTTTTTCAGTCTCTCTCTGGCTTTTTCAGACGGCCTGCTTTGTAGTGTTGTTTTAGCTTACGGCCTGATACTTTTGTGGCTGGTTTGGCTTTTAAACCGATATTTTCCTGCTAATCACCGGCCTTCTTTTGAATTTTTAAAATGGTTTGATTCCTTTTTTGATTTATGCAAAGTCGGTATTTATTTGTTTATCGGGCTTTTTGCCCATATTATTGTTATTTGGTTCAGCCCTTTAGGCAGAGAAATGGCAGGCATTTTCCGCAGTGCTCCGGCTTATGATATTCCGGCTATGTTTGCTTTTTTGACCACCCTTGTGTCAACTGTTAATTTTGTGATATCCGTTGAGGTTTTCTTTTATCCGAAGTTTAAAACCTATTACCGGCTCTACAATGAAGGGGGAAATCTTTTAGAAATTGAAGAGAGTGAAGTAGAGATGCTGGAGGTTCTTAATAACGAATTAAAGTATTTGGGTTGGAAACAGTTGTTAGCTACTATTTTGATTATGTTTGCTGGAACGACACTTTTAGATTATTTGCCTCTAGGTTTTAATGGTCAGATGCGGGGCTATTTTCAGACTCTCTGTCTGGCTTACGGTCTTTATGCTGTCGGCAATGCCTATTTGATGGCCTTGCTTTATTTTGCTGATTATAAGGGAGCTAAGAAATGTGCAGGACTTTTTGCTGCGGCTAGCCTTTTCTTGACTATTGCTTCGCAGTTTTTTGATAAATATTTTTATGGTTTTGGCTTTCTTGCAGCATCAGCCTTGCTGTTTATCTTTGCCTCTGCCAGATTAAATGCTTTTACAGAAGACTTACCCTACCATGTGCTGGGCAGACAGCCGCTGAAGCATGCAGAAAAGAGCGGTTTTTTCACACATTTGGCAAACTGGCTGGGGGAATGAAGAAAGAACCTTTAATCGATAAATAGCTTGTTTAAACAGCGGTAATTTAGTATAATGACAGGGATATTTTACTAACTTAGAAAAGGCGGGATAATGAAAAAGAAAGTGCTGATAAGTTTTATCGTTCTGACTGTTGTCGGTTTAAGTTTTTTAATTTCAACTTATTTCATGAAAAGATCTATATATAAAAGGACTTATTCCTATTCGGATAACGTTTTAGCCAATCCCTTGATGGGGTACGCACCATCCGCCCTTGAAGATGTAGTATCTGATGATATCAGCTTAGTGTATGTGGACATTACCTGGAAAGAGCTGGAAGCTGAAAAAGGGGTTTATAATTGGGAAGCCATTGAAGAAGAAAACCAATTTGCCAGATGGCGGGATGAAGGTAAGCACATCGTCCTGCGTTTTGTTTTAGACTATCCGTCTGATGACAGACATCAGGATATTCCTGAATGGCTGACAGATGAGATGGCTGATCCAGGCGACTGGTACCGTTCTGAACTTGGTAAGGGCTTCTCACCGAATTATGCTGACGAAAATTTGATTAGCTATTACCAAAGGGCTGTAGAAGCAATGGGAGAGCACTGGGGAAATGAAGAGCTGATCAGTTTCATTGAACTTGGCGGCTTAGGACATTGGGGAGAATGGCATGTTGACCTTGAGGCTGGTATCAGACAGCTCCCTGATGCATCTGTGAGAGAACAGTATATAGAACCTTGGCTGTCTGCCTTTCCCAAGGCGGATTTGCTGATGCGCCGTTCTTTTAAAGCTGCTGAGAAGTACCAGCTTGGCCTTTATAATGATATGGCCGGCAATCTGACCAGTACCAATGAATGGCTGGACTGGATTGAGTCAGGCGGTGTTTACGACCAAACAGGAGAAAAAGATATTGTGGCCATGCCGGATGCTTGGCAGGAATCGCCAATTGGCGGTGAATTTACCAGCTCTAATACGATGAAGACTATGCTGGTGAAGAATTTAGAACAGACCGTCCGTCTCATCCGGGAGTCTCACACAACTTTTCTCGGTCCTAAAATTGCTCAGAATGTCAGCGATAACAAAAAAGGCTATAACACAGTTTTAAAAAATATGGGCTACCGTTTATGGCTCTCTGCAGCAGATCTGAAGGAGAGCGGCAGCAGTACAAAACTGACTATGACATGGAAAAATTCTGGGGTAGCCCCTTTTTACAGGGACTGGCAGGCTTATGTCTATGTTCAGGATCTTACAGGGAGAGTGGTTGAAAAGGCGGAACTCCCTCTTGAGCTGACCAGTTTGCTGCCGGATACAGAGCAAACAGTCTCCGTAGATTTAACGACAAAAGATGTGGTTGATGCTACTAAAAATCAATACCGTATTTCAATAGGAATTGTTGATCCAATGACAGGCAAAGATACTGTCTATTTTGCAGTGAAAGGTCAGGAAGAGCAAAATCGCTTGGTTTTATTTGAGTGACAGGCGTCCTGCTATTATTTAGAAAATGAGGTAAAATATGTCTATTTTAGTAACTGGAGGTGCCGGCTATATCGGCAGTCATACTGTTGTCGAACTGATTGCAGCGGGATTTGATGTGGCTGTAGTTGATGATTTTTCTAACAGCTCTCCTGAAGTATTAAACAGGTTGAAGATGATTACGGACCGGAAAATTCCTTTTTATGAAGGCTCAATCTTGGATAAAGAGTGCCTAAATCAAATTTTCAGGGAGAATGCGATTGAGTCTGTTATTCATTTCGCAGCATTTAAAGCCGTCGGCGAGTCTGTTGAGCAGCCCTTGAAGTATTATCATAATAATATTACAGGCACTATCACTCTTTTAGAGACGATGGCTGAAAACAGGGTTAAAAACATTGTGTTTAGTTCCAGCGCAACCGTATACGGCATGCATAATCCTTCCCCTTTAACAGAAGATATGCCGACTTCGGCAACCAATCCCTACGGTTATACAAAAGTCATGATGGAACAAATTCTGAATGATGTTGCAGCGGCAGATCCGGAATGGTCGCTGACCAATCTGCGCTATTTTAATCCTATTGGTGCCCATAAAAGCGGTCTGATTGGGGAAGCACCAAATGGTATTCCAAATAACATTATGCCTTATATTACTCAGGTTGCGGTCGGAAAACTGAAGGAATTGAATGTTTTCGGCAATGATTATGATACATCTGATGGTACCGGTATCCGAGATTATATA
The DNA here is from genome assembly GCF_040930515.1 of Streptococcus huangxiaojuni. Lineage (NCBI taxonomy): Bacteria > Bacillati > Bacillota > Bacilli > Lactobacillales > Streptococcaceae > Streptococcus > Streptococcus huangxiaojuni. The sequence continues at coordinate 33,018 of NZ_JBFQEG010000016.1, read as the reverse complement.
CATGTTGTTGACTTAGCAGAAGGCCATGTTCTTGCTGTGAAAAACAATCTTAAACGAAAAGGAGCCAAGGTCTACAATTTAGGGACAGGGAGTGGATACAGCGTTCTTGATTTGGTTAAAACGTTTGAAACCATCAATCAAGTAACGATTCCTTATACGATTAAAGCACGACGTGCCGGCGATATAGCGATTTGCTATGCTGATCCGAGTAAAGCAAGGGCAGAACTGGGCTGGACGGCTAAAAGGGACTTATCAGATATGGTAAGAGATGCCTGGAGATGGCAAAGCCAAAATCCTGACGGCTATCAAAAATAAGTCTGGTGTTCCTGGTTGCAATAAGAAAGAAAAACACGGCTTTGCCGTGTTTTTATGCTATAATGGAAATTAGAACACAACTTATAGCTGGCTGACAGTAATAAGGCTGCTTCTAAGTCTGACAGACTGAGAGTTCTGCTAAAAACTGCAGTCAGCAACCATATCCAATAAGGAGCGAAATATGCCTGATAATAAAACCAGTCTTGTGATTGTCACAGGAATGAGCGGTGCCGGAAAAACAGTTGCTATCCAGTCATTTGAAGATTTAGGCTATTTTACTATTGATAATATGCCGCCGGCTCTGGTTCCTAAATTTTTAGAACTGGCTGAAACAAGCGATGACAACGACAAAGTTGCTTTGGTTGTTGATATGCGCAGCCGTCATTTTTTTAAAGAATTGCAGAAAATTCTGGATGAAATCGAGCTGAATCCGGCGGTTGATTTGCGCATACTTTTTTTGGATGCGACAGACAGCGAACTAGTCTCCCGCTATAAAGAAACCCGCCGCAGCCACCCGCTTGCCCCAGCTGGCCGCGTCATGGACGGGATTAAGATGGAACGAGAGCTTCTGGCTCCTTTAAAAAATTTAAGTCAGAACGTCGTCGATACGACAGATTTAACACCGCGGGCGCTGCGAAAAACGATTTCAGAACAGTTTTCCAGCGAGACAGACCAATCTGCTTTTCGGATTGAAATCGTAAGCTTTGGCTTTAAATACGGTCTGCCTTTGGATGCTGACTTGGTCTTTGATGTCCGTTTCCTGCCTAATCCTTATTATAATCCGCAAATGCGCGAACTGACCGGACTGGATCAAAAAGTCTTTGATTATGTCATGACGCATGAATCCTCAAAAAGCTTTTATCAGCACCTGTTGGACCTGCTTGTCCCTATTCTTCCGGCCTATCAGAAAGAAGGAAAATCTATTTTGACAATTGCAGTTGGCTGTACAGGCGGCCAGCACCGCAGCGTTGCCTTTGCCCACCGTTTGGCTGAAGAGCTCAAGACCAACTGGACGGTTAACGAAAGCCATCGCGATAAAAACCGCCGTAAGGAGACCGTAAATCGCTCATGAAAAAACCTAAAATAACTGTTATTGGAGGCGGAACCGGCATACCGGTTATTCTCAACAGTCTTCGCTTGGAAGATGTGGATATCACTGCAGTTGTAACTGTAGCCGATGACGGCGGTTCATCCGGTGAAATACGGTCAGCCATGCAGCTGACACCGCCGGGAGACCTGCGTAATGTTTTGGTCGCCATGAGTGATATGCCCAAATTTTATGAAAAAGTATTCCAATACCGCTTTAAAGAGCAAGATGGAGCTTTGGCCGGTCACCCTTTGGGGAATCTGATTATCGCCGGAATCTCTGAAATGCAGGGGTCAACTTACCATGCAATTCAGCTTCTGACAAAATTTTTCCACATCACGGGGAAAATCTACCCTTCAAGTGAGCAGCCACTGACACTGCATGCTGTCTTTCAGGATGGCCACGAAGTCGTAGGAGAAAGTCAAATTGCAGATTATAAGGGGATGATTGATCATGTCTATGTGACCAATACCTATAGCGATGAAGTACCTAAAGCCAGCCGCAAAGTGGTAGAGGCCATTATGCAAAGCGATATGATCGTTCTTGGGCCTGGCTCGCTTTTTACCTCTATCTTGCCTAACTTAGTTATTCCCGAAATCAGACAGGCGCTTGTCGATACTGCAGCAGAAGTAGCTTATGTCTGCAATATTATGACCCAGTACGGGGAAACAGAGCGTTTCACAGATGCAGACCACGTCGCTGTTCTCAACCGTCACCTCGGAAAAGATGTCATTGACACCGTTTTGGTCAATGTTGAAAAAGTACCGCAGGACTATATGGATTCAAATAAGTTTGATGAATATCTGATTCAGGTTGAGCATGATTTTCAAGGCCTAAGCCAGACGGTGAAGCGTGTAATTTCTTCAAATTTTCTGCGCTTAGAAAACGGCGGGGCCTTCCATGACGGAGAATCTGTTGTTGAAGAATTGATGAATTTAGTAAGGATGCGAAAAAGATGACCTTTACCCGGACAGTCAAGGAAGAGATTCTAAGTATACAGACAAACGACAAAAACGAATTGTCGGCAATTATCAAAATGTCCGGCAGTCTCAGTCTGACTGACCACAGCCTTAACTTATCCATAACGACTGAGAACGCAAAGATTGCCAGATATATCTATGCTCTTATTGAAAGCATTTACCATACTGTACCTGAGGTCAGCTACCATCAAAAGCCCAATTTACGCAAAAACCGAATTTATACCGTATTTTTAGCTCAGCAGGTAGCAGAGTTGCTATCCGATCTGAAATTGGCCGATTCATTTTTTGGCCATGCAACTGGAATTGAACCCCATATTTTGGACGATGATGAAGCCGGCCGTTTTTATTTGCGTGGGGTCTTTCTTGCTGCCGGAACTATTCGCGATCCTGAGTCAGGGAAGTATCAGCTGGAAATATTTTCAGTCTATCAGGATCATGCTGAGGATTTGGCCGATCTGCTGCACAAATTTATGCTGGATGCTAAAGTGATTAACCGTAAAAACGGAGCTGTAACTTATCTGCAAAAAGCAGAAGACATCATGGATTTTCTTATCCTAATCGGTGCAATGCATGCGAAAGAGGCCTTTGAGGAAACAAAAATAATGCGTGAAACACGCAATGATTTAAATCGTGCCAATAATGCAGAGACAGCCAATATTGCTAAAACGGTGGCAGCCAGCATGAAAACAATCAGCAATATCCTTAAAATAAAAGAGACCGTCGGTTTTGAAGCACTACCAGCCGAACTCAGGCAGGTTGCCCAAATCAGACTGGACCATCCGGACTATTCTCTGCAGGAAATTGCTGACAAATTGGATACACCTCTAAGTAAAAGCGGGGTCAATCACCGCCTGCGCAAGATTAATAAATTAGCAGCTGAACTGTAGAAGCGCCTGTTGCTGTATAAAACATAAGGTTAAGGGCAGCTGTTCTGTTCCCTTACGGTTGCCGCTGCGTCCGTTTTCCGTTTACATTCAAAAACAGACTGTCTTTTTTGCTTTGCTGTACATATTATGTGAAGTATCAGGAGGGTGCACTCATGAATGAAGCGCCAGATCCACTTGATTTGCATTTCGACAACATTTATCAAAAGGAGAAAACCAAATGGGCTGTACAACAATTTTAGTGGGGAAGAAGGCAAGCTATGATGGCTCTGCCCTGATTGCCAGAACAGAGGATTCACAAAATGGCAGTTTTTGCCCAAAAGCATTCAAGCTTATTCAGCCAAAGGACCAACCTGCTGAATACCAGTCAGTTTTGTCATCATTTAGGCTGCCCTTGACCGAGGAGCCTCTGAGCTATACCTCTGTTCCAAATGCTCTTGCTGATGAAGGCATTTGGGGAGAAGCTGGGATTAATGAAGCGAATGTTGCCATGAGCGCAACTGAAACAATTACCAGCAATGCGCGTGTGTTAGGTGCTGATCCTCTTGTTGCCTCTGGCATCGGAGAAGAAGATATGCTAACCTTAGTCTTGCCTTATATTCGATCAGCAAGGGAAGGGGTTGAGCGTCTGGGAGCCTTGCTTGAAAAATACGGCACTTACGAGGCCAATGGTGTAGCCTTTGCCGATCTTAATGAGATTTGGTGGTTGGAAACCGTTGGAGGCCATCACTGGATTGCCCGCCGTGTGCCGGATGACTCTTATGTGACGAATCCTAACCAGCTGGGAATAGATTATTTCGAGTTTAATAATCCTAAAGACTATCTCTATGCCAGTGATTTACGACGTTTTATTGAAGATTATCATTTGGATTTGACCTATACCCATGAGCATTTTAATCCGCGCTATGCTTTTGGCAGTCAAAGCGATAAAGACCGCCGTTATAATACACCGCGCTCATGGATTATTCAGCGCTTTTTGAATCCCGACGTCCAACAAGATCCTCAGTCTTTTTTCCTTCCTTGGTGTCAAAAACCTTATCGTAAAATAACAATAGAAGATATAAAATATGTCTTAAGCAGTCATTATCAGGATACCATTTACGATCCATACAGTTCTGCAGGCAGCCAGACGAGCAGGCGGCTTTTTCGTCCAATTGGGATTAACCGGACCAGTCAGACTGCTATCCTGCAGTTACGTCCTGATCAGCCTCAGGAAACAAGCGGTATTCAGTGGCTGAGCTATGGCTCGATGCCATTTAACACGATGGTTCCTTTTTTCACTCAGGTAAGCACAACACCGGCATATTTTGCAGAAACAGGAGAGAAAGTGACCACAGATAGTTTTTATTGGACAAATCGCCTGATTGCCGCTCTGGCAGACAGCCGCTTTCAGGAGCATGAAGAGGCTGTTATGGCTTACGTGGAGGAAACTATGGCGCGAGGTCATGCCATGATTAATAAAGTAGATCGTGCTTTGGCTGACGGCCGCTCTGTCGATTTTGAAGCTGAAAACCAAGCGATGAGCGACTTTGTCGAAGAGGCTACTCAAAACCTGCTTAGTCAAATCCTTTTTAAAGCCAGTAATTTAATGACTAACCGTTTCTCTGCCAGTGACTAAAGAGTCAGCTCTAAGTGACGCAGAAACAGACAGGGGCTATCCCTAAATTAGAAACAGAGACAACCGGCATTGTTTGCCGGTTGTTTTGCTATCGCTGATTTCCTTTTTGTTTAGGCAGCTTTCTGGTTTTTCAGCCATTATAATAAAACCAAATTATCTGCTGGCTTTAAAATTATTTTTTAGATTTTGAATAAAAATAGTGACAAACCTAAAAAGTTTTGCTATACTTAACTGGTAAACAATTAACTGGTTAACAAAAAGGAGGCCTTATGAAAAAGCAATTGGTTTGGCTGCTGAGTTTAGTCAGCCTGTTTTTAATCGGTTCAGCTGTATCAGTTAAAGCTGTTTTTGCAGATGAAAAACTGAATCTTGTGACAACTTTTTATCCCATCCATGAGTTTACTAAAGCCGTTGTAGGAGGTGAAGGCAAGGTCACAATGCTGATCAAAGCAGGAACAGAGCCGCATGACTTTGAACCGACCACTAAAAATGTGACAACCATCTCTGATGCCGATGTTTTCGTTTATATGGACGATAATATGGAGACTTGGGTGCAGGATGTCAAAAAATCTTTAGATTTAGATAAGCAGACCGTTATCAAGGCGACCGGAGATATGCTGCTTATGGCAGGCAGTGAAGAAGGTGAAGAAGAAGGGCATGAGGGACACTCTCACGCATACGATCCGCATGTCTGGCTCTCACCAAAGCGGGCAGTAACTCTTGTAGAAAATATCAGAGACAGCTTAATTAAAAAATATCCGGATAAGAGCACTGTCTTTACTGACAATGCCGCAGCTTATATTGAAAAACTTAAGAACTTAGATCAAGATTATACGGAGGCTCTATCTCAGGCTAAACAAACAAGCTTTGTAACCCAGCATGCTGCCTTTGGCTATTTAGCGTTGGATTACGGTCTGGAACAAATTCCTATTACCGGTGTTTCGGCTGAGACTGAGCCCAGCGCGAAACGTCTGGCCAGCCTGACAAAATATGTTAAAAAGTACGATATCAAATATATTTATTTTGAAGAAAATGCTTCCAGCAAAGTTGCAAAAACATTAGCTGATGAAGTCGGAGTTAAAACTCAAGTGCTCAATCCTCTGGAAAGTTTGAGCAAGAAACAAATCGAAGCAGGAGAAGACTATTTTTCTATTATGCAGGCCAATCTCAAAGCTCTGCGATTAACAACAGATGTTTCCGGCAAGACCATTAAGGCCGAAAAGGATACTGAAAAAACAGTGGCCAATGGCTACTTTGATGATGATGATGTAACCAACCGTTCTCTTAAGAACTGGCAAGGTGAATGGCAGTCTGTCTACCCTTATTTGACAGATGGTACACTGGATGAAGTGTGGGATTATAAGGCAAAGGCAAATAAAGATATGTCTGCCCAAGAGTATAAAGCTTACTATACAACCGGTTATCAGACCGATGTTGAAAAAATCACAATTGATGGTAAGAAAAAAACAATCACTTTCCAGCAAAATGGTCAAGAACATACTTATACCTATAAATACAAAGGGTATGAGATTTTGACTTATAAAAAAGGAAATAGAGGCGTACGTTATCTTTTTGAAGCAACAGACGATAATGCAGGAGAATTCAAATATGTCCAATTCAGCGACCACGGCATCACCAGCCAGAAAGCTGAACATTTCCACCTCTACTGGGGCGGAGAAAGTCAAGAAAAGCTGCTGGAAGAGCTGGAAAACTGGCCGACATATTATCCGGCAGATTTAAGTGGCCGAGAAATCGCTCAGGAAATTATAGCACATTAATGCTTGAAAAAGTGCGTCAAACGCATCCATCTAAAAAAAATTAAAGAGGCAGGAACTTTTGTCCCAGCCTCTTACTTTTTGAAAGGAACTGTACCTAGTGCCTGTCACTTTATTTTTATTGATTGTTGGGAGCTCTGTCAGCTGAGCAGCGATGATGTATTTTTTAGTATAAAGTAAAAAAGCTCTGCCTGCTGAGAGTATGGGCTGGCTTATGTTATGCCGTTTGATGTTTTGATATTTCTTTTACTTCTTAGTTCTCTACTTTTATTTACCATTTTTTTCTGCTTATGGTATATTATAAGTAAAAAGCAGAAGGGATATCGTCTTATGAAGGCAGCAGTTGTTTATCAGGCCGGCGGACCTGAAGTTCTTGTAGTAGAAGAGAGAAAGAAGCCAGAGCTTAAGGAAGGCTGGAGTTTGATTAAAGTTCTGGGGTTTGGTCTCAACCACTCAGAAATTTTCACAAGGCAGGGTCTGTCACCCAGTGTTACTTTTCCACGCATCTTAGGGATCGAATGTGTCGGTCAAATTGCGGAAACCACATCTGATGACTTTCAGATTGGTCAAACGATTGTTTCGATTATGGGAGAAATGGGTCGGGATTTTGATGGCTCGTATGCAGAATACACACTGCTGCCAAACAGCCAAATTTACCCTGTAGAAAGCCAGCTTCCTCTGGAGGAGCTGGTAGCTTTGCCGGAGACATATTACACTGCTTATGGAGCGCTTAAAAACCTGCAAATTAAGGCAGGTGATATAACCCTTATCAGAGGTGCTGCATCGGGAGTGGGTATTGCCATGCTGAGATTAATTAAGGCTAAGTTTCCTAATAATCAGGTTTACGGCAGCAGCCGCAGCTTATTAAAAGAAAAGGAACTTCTGCAAAAGGGTTTTGATGGTATCATTGTTGATCAGCAAAATACATTGCAGACGTCGCGGAGCTTTGATAAGATTTTAGAGCTGATTGGACCGGCTTCGATCAAGGATTCTTTCAGTCATATTAATGAACATGGCATTGTCTGTTCTAATGGCCAGCTTGGCGGGAAGTGGTATTTAGAAGAATTTGATCCGATTATGGAACTCAAAAACAACAGCTATCTGACCAGCTTTTATTCCGGCAGTGTCAGCCAAAAAGGGATACAGGAACTGCTGGATTATGTCAGTCAATATCATGTTGATGTCCGACCCGAAAAAATTTTTTCACTGGAGCAGATTGCTGAGGCACACAGCTATCTGGAAAGCCGCTCAGGATTAGGCAAAGTGATCGTTCTTAACTAAATTGTAAAAGACAGTTATCTAACTGTCTTTTTTGTTTAATAAAAAAATAAGGAAAAGGCTGTATTCTAATAAACATGATTTCATTCATTCGGTAATATTCAGATAACATCATAAGTTATGCATGCTTACAATATGAGCTTTAAGCTTTGTGTTGGAAGAACTCTGAGGAAAAGCAGTTTTGCTTGGATCAGGCACTGTCTTTTGAAGTCACTGAATATTAGTTTTGTGTTTGATTTATTTAAATAAACTGTTGTTAGAAATAAAGGAGAACAAACATGTCTAAAGAATTTGAAACCAGTTTTAAACGTATTGAAACGAAATATATTGTAAACGCAGAGAATGTCTCTTCTTTGCTTGCAGACTTGAAAGAATATCTGGTCGAAGATGATTTCCCCAGATCCACTATTACCAATATCTATTTTGACAATCAGGATTTTCAAGTCATACGTGATTCTATTGATGAGAAAAACGGCCGCGAAAAAATCCGTATGCGGACGTATGCGGATAATCCAACAGCAAACAGTCGCGTTTTCCTTGAATTGAAGAAAAAAGACGCCAAAGGTGTCGGTCACAAGTACCGCATTGCATCAGACTTATTTTCGGTTCTTCAGTTCATGGAAGACGGGAAAACAACCAATGCAACGGTCGATGACAAAGAGCTCATTAATGAACTGACAGCCTTAAAAGAACGTTACAACAACTTGGTGCCCAAAATGTATATCTATTATGAGCGTTACTCTTTAAAAGAAAAACACTCTATCGAAGGCTATCCACAGACAAAAGTCCGGGTTACAATTGATCAAAATCTAATTTTCCGCGACTATGATGTCACTATGCTGACAGAGCATTATGGGAGAGATTTAGTCGGAGAGGGGAAAGTGATTATGGAAATTAAGGCGCCGGGAGAACAGCCGGCATGGCTTCAAGAGATTTTAAAAAAGCATCAGATTGAACCGATTTCTTTTTCAAAATACGGCACAGCTTACCGCAAGTCACAAGGAATTTTGCAATAGCAGAAGCCTGATTTACTGTTCAAATGACTAATAGAGTTTTATCGCTCTGACAATATTCACCTGTCAAGTAAAGGCTTTTACTTGCTACAGAATTATATGAGCTTAAACATAAGAAGAAAGAAAGGACGGCAGAGAAATGACAGAATTATTTGACAGTGTTTACACACAGACAACAGCAGCAGTTGAGCCACGAATGCTTTTCTTATCTTTGATAACCGGTCTTATTTTAGGAGCAGCTCTAGCCTGGGTTTACAAATACCGCACTTTTTATACGAAAGAGTTTGTTGCCACCCTGATTTTACTTCCAAGTATTATTAGTTTAATTATCTTTTTGGTTAACGGCAGCTTAGGAACCAGTGTGGCGGTCGCAGGGACCTTCAGTTTGGTTCGCTTCCGTTCAGCAGCCGGCGGGGCCAGAGAATTGCTTTCACTCTTTCTGGCAATGGCGATCGGTCTGACTGTAGGTATGGGCTACCTTTTGCTGGCTCTCCTGTCAACGGCACTCTTTCTTATCATTTGGCTGCTTATGGAAAAATTTTCTTTATTCAATACCAAACAGACCAGACGGTATCTAACGGTAGAGGTACCTAAAGAAAAAGAAGAAGAGATGCGAATCAGCACCATCCTTAAGAATAGCTGCAATAGCTCAGACCTTATTTCTGTCAGCAGTTCTAAGGAAGGAAGTTACTTGCGTTTAGATTATGAGGTTGATTTAAAAGATGGTGTGGACGATTATTATCTAACTAATCAGCTGATTCACAGTGTTAACCGTATTGACCTCTCTCTAAGCAAAAAACTTAAGAAGAAAAAGAATCTTTAATGATTTAGAACGTTTCCAGCTGAAGGCTTTGCCGCCTTCACATCCGACTGCCCCCCTTCTAGTCGTTTTGGCAGGGGTGCGTCTGCGAAATCAGAGATTTCGGACTTACCGCCTTTTTGCTTTGCCTTTTAACAGGCTTTGTATCTTGACGAATTGAACACGCCCTAAACGCTGCGGGAAAAAGATGTCCTGACTTAGAATCTGTCGATTCGTCAGTCAGTCCCCTATTTTCCTTTTGCGTTTTTAACGGGCTTTGTATCTTGACTGGGAATTGTGGTAAAATAAAATTATCTGTTAAGGCAGTGTAAGGACTGTTTGGCAGTCAGTGGGCTAGAGGTTTGAAATTGGCTGGAGTAATGGCCCGTCTTTAACTAAGCGGGCAAAATTGTTTTCCAGTATTCATTCTGTGTAAAAAAAGGAAGTATGATAATGGCTTATATTAATAAAATTAAACAGGCACAGGTTCTTGATTTAAAAAAAGAAGTTCCTATAGAAGAAGATCAAATACTGTCTTGTACCTTGGTGCAGCGAAAAGATTTGGGACTGACTGTATTTTCACTGGACAAGGGGCAGGAAATCGGACGCCACACTGCATCAGGAGATGCGATGGTTAATATTTTAAGCGGCAAGGCTAAGATCACGATTGATCAGGATGACTTTATCGTCAGAGCCGGTGAAACGATTGTCATGCCGGCAGATATCCCCCATTCCCTGTATGCAGAGGACGCTTTTCAAATGCTGCTCACTGTCGTTAAGAAAGAGAATTGAATCATGAAAATTAATCTCAGTCAGATGGTTCGGTATCATGATGCTCAAATTACCAGCCGCTCTTTATCAAAAAAACTGGGTCTCAGCAACTCGATAATGATTTATGCTATGGATAAAGGGGAGACAATAAGCAGTGAGAACAGTCTGCGAACAAAAATTATTCAGGTTTTAGATGGCCGTTTAGAGGTAGCACTTGCTGACGAAACAGCGCAGATTTTATCCAAACAGGATTTAATGGTTATTCAGCAGCACCAGACTCACGCTTTTAAAGCCATACAGAGAAGCCAATTTTTACAGATAGAATTATAGGAATTTAAGCTGGGTGTGCCGGCAAATATGATGGCAGTAGACAGTCAGGGAATAAGACAGGTGTTAAAAACCTCGAATAAATACATGTAAACTCTTAGAAGTGTTGTGTTTATCAGCATACTTTTAGGAGTTTTTTTTATTGGGCAAAAAGGAAAAGGCAGAATCTTTTTCTCAGAAAGAAGAAGTTATTATTACAACTTTATAACAAAAACCTTAATTATTTATCCCAAAATGCTGTATTATCAAGGATTAAGAAGGGAGCAGCAAAAAAATAAAAAATATAATTTTTAACCAATCAGAAATATAAGAATCATTTGTTTTTAATATTTCTGTGAGATAATCACAAAAGTGCTTTTTGAGCTTTGATTATCAAGGTGTTCCGTTTAGTAACAAATTAACCAAAGTGTAAAAAAGACAATCAATTTATAAGGATTATTCTTATTAAGCTATGAAAAAAGTAAAAGTAATGCTTGTTTTCGGAACAAGACCGGAAGCGATTAAAATGGCTCCTCTTGTACATCAGCTAAAGAAGCAGAACGATTTTTTTGAGACAATTGTCGTTGTTACCGGCCAGCACCGAGAAATGCTGGATCAGGTTTTAAAAGTCTTTGCCATCACAGCAGACTACGATTTGGACATCATGGAAGCCAATCAAGGTTTAACGGATATCACTGCTAATATTTTTACGGCTTTGGATCCTGTTTTAAAAGAAAGCAGGCCGGATCTTGTGCTGGTTCACGGAGATACCACAACAACTTTTGCTGCTGCTACAGCAGCATTTTACAATCAAATTAAAGTCGGCCATGTCGAGGCCGGGCTTCGGACTTGGGACAAATATTCTCCTTTTCCTGAGGAAATGAACAGACAGCTGACTGATGCTGTAGCAGATCTTTATTTCGCTCCGACTGAAGAAAGCAGGCGGCACTTATTAAAAGAAAACCGTCCTGAGGAGACCATATTTGTAACAGGTAATACGGCTATTGATGTCTTGAGCCTGACTGTTAAAGACGGTTACCGCCATCAGCTTTTGGACAGCCTTTCTCCTGACCGCAAAATGATTTTGGTGACCATGCACAGGCGTGAAAATCAAGGGAAACCCATGCAGCAGGTGTTTAGGGCTCTCAGAGAGATTGCAGATTCTTACGATGATATTGATATTGTTTATCCGGTTCATCTCAGTCCGGCAGTTCAAAAAACAGCTCAGGACTTTCTTAGCGGCCATGATAAGATTCACCTAATTGCCCCTTTAGATGTTGCTGACTTCCATAATTTTGCTGCCAGAAGCTATTTCATTATGTCTGATTCAGGCGGTGTACAGGAGGAAGCGCCGTCTCTGGGGAAACCAGTACTTGTTTTGCGTGATAGGACAGAACGTCCTGAGGGTGTTTCGGCAGGAACCCTGAAGCTGGTTGGGACAGAAGGTCAAAATATTAAAAAAGCTGTAACAGAGCTGCTGACAGATTCAAAAAGCTATCAGCGGATGGCTCAGGCGGCTAACCCCTATGGTGATGGGGATGCTGCCAAACGCATCACACAGGCCATTGCTTTTTATTTCGGTCTGTCGGATAACCGGCCTCTTGATTTTGGAATTAAGGAGTCATAATGTATCAAAGAAAGTATCTTATTTTAGAAACATTGGGCCTCGTCTTACTGAGTGGGGCGATTGTTGCCTTTACGCTTACTCTGGCCGACGGCTTTTTATATGAAATTGTACTCCTGCTTATCCTTGCTTTGCTGAGTGCCGTTTTTCTCAGTGATATGATGGCAACATGGCTTACTTTATTTTCATTGGCGCTCTCGACCATTATTTTAGTAGCCGGTGTTGTTTATATTCCGCTTTATCAGAGACTTTTGCTTGCTCTTACCTTTCCGCTTGTTCTGGGGTTGGCTAAACGGCTGGCCTATCAGCACCATCTGCGCCTATCCAAAGTCAAAGATGAAACACAAAAAGCCTATCATTATTATCAGGATTATGCTGCAATGATTGAGACTGAAAGTGAAGAAGAACTGCAGATTTATCTGATGCACTGGGCTCACAATGACTATTTTGAGCAAATTCATTCTAAAGAATTCCGCCGAATGCTGAAACGAATCAAGATGACATTGCACAGATACTGCAATTACGGTTCAAAGATTTTTTATTTATCGGATGGTGATTTCATTATCTTTTCTTCCGATAGTAATGATAGTTTTCAGACATTTTTTCAAGAACAGGTTTTGCCTGAGTTAGCAACTCTGCATTTTCGCAACACCAAGAGTGTCCACGAAATTCAATATCAAGGTGGCTATCTTTTGCTTAATAAAGCTAATCTGCATGACTACCAAGATTTTGACGATGCCCTAAACCATTTGCTCAGACAACTGGAAACTGATATTATTGTAGAATATTAACAAGGAGCTTCTATGTTAACGGATATTTTTTTCATTTTTGCTTTAGTACTGAGTTTGTTTTTTGCGGGCTGTTTTTTAATTTTATTTATTTGTTATCTAGTTATTTATAATAAAGTCAATAAAAACTTTAAGGTGGTTAAACATGATTAGTCAGATTATTATGATTGTAACGCTGGTTTCAATCTGGTTTTCACTGGCCTGGAGTCTGATGACTCTATCTTCAGCTACACATTTTTGGCTGAAACACAGTAATTTTAAGGTTAATACTGATCCTTTAGAGGAGTATCCTGTAGTAACAATTGTTGTTCCTGCACATAATGAAGATGTCGTTATTGCACAAACAGCCAGTGCGATTTTGGATATGAACTACCCTCACGATAAAGTCGAACTTTTGCTGTTCGCGGATAATTGTGATGACAATACCTATTCAGAATGTCTGAAGGTAGAAGCACTGCCTAAGTATGCCGGCAGGGATATCACGATTATTGACCGAAAAGGGACAGGCGGAAAAGCCGGAGTGCTTAATGATGCTTTAAAGATGGCTAAAGGTGATTATATCTGTGTCTATGATGCGGATGCGATGCCTGAAAAAAATGCTCTCTACTTTTTAGTTAAGAAAGTTTTAGAAAATCCTGACCGTCATGTTGCTGCCTTTGGCCGCAATAAAACACGCAATGCTAAGCAGAATTTTTTGACACGCTGCATCAATCAGGAAATTGTTGTTACTCAGCGTATTCAGCACGTCGGCATGTGGCATCTGTTTAAAATAGGCCGCATTCCGGGTACAAATTTCATTATTAACCGTGAGTTTGTCGAAAGTATCGGCGGCTGGCGCAATGGTGCTTTAACAGAGGATACAGATATCTCTTTTAAAATTATGCAGAGTGGAAAACTGATTGCACTTGCCTATAATTCTGAAGCCTTTCAGCAGGAGCCTGAGACAGTAAAAACTTACTACATGCAGCGCAAACGCTGGGCAAAAGGCAATTATGAAGTCGTTCTGGCTAATTTTAAGCACCTTTTTGATAAAAGCAATTGGCGGGTAAAACTGGAAGTCTTTTACTATTCTTGTACGTTCTTCTGGTTCAATGCAGCCATTATTTTGTCTGACCTTGTTTTTCTGGCTAATATTACGGCTATGGGGATTCATCTGTTTGTTCCAGATGTTCGGCTGCCTTTTACCTTTGATTCAAGCAACATCTATATCACCCAGCTAATGCTCTTTAATTGGATATTGATGATTTTACTTTATCTTTTACAAATTAACATTTCCTTAGCCACACAGTTTGGACAGGCTACAGTCAGACAGGTGTGGCTGGCCTTAGCTGCCTATTTTACCTATGCGCAGCTGTTTATTATAGTATCTATAGATTCCGTTATCTCAGTAACTTTGGATAAAATTTTCCGGCGTGATGGGACGAAATGGGTTAAAACAAAACGATTTGCAGGTTAGGAGAAGATGTGAAGCGAACAAAATTTAGATTTATTTGGTTTACAGCGGTTTTAGCAGCCTTAGTAGCTATTATGTTTTATGCCAGAAAGGACAGCACAAGCATTTTGCAAAAAAACAGCTATAAGGAGTGGCAGCAGCACTTTGTTGTTGCAGGCCAGGATTATGCCTATGTCAAAACAAGCACGGACAAAGACAAAGATATTGTCCTGTCCGAAGCACAGGGCTATGGTATGCTGATTGCAGTTGATGCGGCAGAAAAAGGTCAAGCGCAGCAGACAGATTTTGAAAAACTGTACCGCTATTACCTTTCTCATAGGGAAGGAGAGACTCAGCTGATGTCCTGGCGGCAGACAGTTATTGACAATCAAGTTGGTGCTGAAGCTAATAATGCCACAGATGGCGACCTTTATATTGCCTATTCTTTGATAAAAGCGGCGAAACAATGGCCTAAAAAGTCTGATGAATACCTGCAGCAGGCTCAGGCGATTTTACAAGATATTCTGACATATAATTATAACAGCGAACAAAAAATTCTGACTGTCGGCAACTGGGCGGCTGCTGACAGTAAATTCCATAATCTTGTCAGAACATCGGACATCTTACCAGCTCAGTTTCAGGCTTTTTATGATCTTACAGGCAACCAAGACTGGCTGACGATTAAAGATTCAATGCTTTCCAAATTAGAGACTATCAGCCGTCAATATGAAACCGGACTTATTCCTGATTTTATTTGGGTTGACGGCGATTCAGTATCTCCTGCAGCGCCCAACGATATCTCAACAGAAAATGATGGGGACTATTCATACAATGCTTGTCGTCTCCCCTATAATTTAGCTCAAAGCAAGGATGATAAGAGTCAAAAAATAGTAACAAAAATGCTGGACTTTTTTATGGAGGAAGACAGTATTAAAGCAGGTTACAGTTTGGAAGGACAGCCTTTAAATCAGTATCAGGCCTCCAGTTTTTCCGCTCCGGTTTTTTATGCGGCAAATAAAAATAATGATTACCGCAAACTGGTTCAGCAGAACAAATACATTTTCATGACTGAACTCTCTTCCGAAAATTACTATGAAGCAGCTTTAGTCACTTTAGTCGCTTTAGAATCATTATAATATCAAAAACTCTTGGAGAAAGCCTAGTCGGCCGACCTCTCCAAGAGTTTTTTTAAAATAAGATACAAAGCCCGTTAAGAACGCAAAAGGAAAATAGGCGGTAAGTCCGAAATCTCTGATTTTGCAGACGCCTTCTTCAAGTGTATTTGTCTTCTTCTTTGTTTCAGGCTCAATGAACAAAAAGTGATAATTTGAATGAGCAAATGATTCATTTTTTAGATTATTAGAAGTATGAAACATTTTGGTTACAAATATTACATAACGTTTAGGAAACCTCAAGAAAGATTGTTTCTTTGTTATTTCTATGTTAAAATGGCAGGTATAGATGTTATTGCTACATCTATATTTATAAATAAAGAGGTTTTAACAATTATGGAAATGAAGCGAAAACTTTTAAGTTTACTTACATTTTTAGTGGCTTTAATAGGGATCTTTTCATTAAGTCAAACAGTTAAAGCAGAGTCGGTTACAAATTATACTAACACGGCTACTGTGACGAAAGAAGACGGGACTTTGCTGTCAGAAAATGCTTCGGTAGGTTACTGGGAGCCTTTAGCGGTTAGTAACCGTATCACTTTTCCCGATGAACAAGCTATCAAAGCAGGAGACACTTTAACGCTCAAATTGCCTGAGCAGCTGAGTTTTTCCACCACTATACCTTTTGAGGTCATGCATGACAGCGGTGAGTTAGCCGGTCAAGCTATTATTAATTCTGAAACAGGCGAGGTTACTGTGACCTTCACTGATATCTTTGAACGCCTCCCGCTTGATAAGCAAATGTCTTTAAATTTCAATGTGCTGGTCAATCACGATACAGTTCCTACGAATACCCCTATTAATATCACTTATGAAGGAATGGTTTATCCGCTGATAGTGGAAGAACATACGGTGGTACCTGTCAGTCCTGTTATTACTAAAACGGGCTATCAGGATAATCTTGATTCCAGTATCATCCACTGGCGTGTTTTAATTAACAGTCAGCAAAGTTCAGTTGAAGATCTGACGATTGCTGATACACTTGGCGAAGGTCAGGAACTGATTCCGGAATCAATGACTGGTGTTCAGGTTCAGTTTGTTGACGGGGATCCAGTCGATTCACTTGATGAGGCGGCTTCGCGTCCTTATCATTATGACTTTTCAGCAGGTATTACTTATACAAATGATGCGTTAGGAAAAACGAACGGTTTTACCTATACTATAGGAGGGACCAGTAACAATGCGGTCTTCCTTTCCTACAAGACGCGTTTGACTTCTGCGCAGGCTGCTGGCACGGATATGACAAATTCTGTTGCGATTTCAGGTCAAAATGTTACCTATACCACTGAGACAGGCTATGCCCGTATTGAAGCTGCTTACGGCAGTGCGTCATCAAGGATTCTTCCTAATGTGTTTGAGGAAACAACAACGACTACGCAGACAACAACAGAAAATGCAACGACAACTTCAGCACCAACAACAACAGAAAATACTGAAACAACAACAGCAGGGACGACAACGGAAAGTCCGGTAAGCACATCAGAATCAGCTACAACAAGTCCAACCAGCAGCGGTTCTGAAAGCACTGATACAACAAGTTCAGTTTCTGAAGGCAGTCCAGCAGCAACAACTGTCTCATCACAAGCTAAAAAAGCCAAGAAAGCTTCTCTTCCTAGCACAGGTGATGAAAACAGGTTTTTACTGCCCGCCATTGGTGCCATTGTAATCAGTGTTACAGTTTGGTTTTTCATTGGCAAAAAAGCTAAGAAAAATTAAGGATTACAATTTACATAAATGATAAACGAGGCTGGGACTTTTGTCCCTGCCTCGTTTCATTTTGCTGCACAAGGAATAACGACCTCCTACTCAACTGTGCGGAGGAGGGACAAAATTTAGCTGCCTGCAGCTGAAATGATAATAGCAGAGGCGCTGACTGAACAGCAGCAGGTCAGATGCCAAAAGTATCTACGGATTTAGTTAATTTATGCAGTCATGAGCTTAGTAAATGATTTTGTCCTGTTTTGTATTATATACAATATCATATTAAACGGAATCAAAGATAAAAAAAGCCAAATTCGATTTTCTCGAACTTGGCTTAATATCTTTTTTAGCCGGTAAATGCGGCTGCTTATTTGAGACCGTATTTCTTGTTGAAACGATCCACACGGCCGTCTGCTTGTGTAAACTTTTGACGTCCAGTGTAGAAGGGATGTGAGTCTGATGAAATTTCAACACGAACAAGCGGGTAAGTTTTTCCTTCAAACTCTACAGTTTCATTAGAAGTACGTGTAGAGCCGCTAAGAAACTGATAACCGGTAGTAGTATCCATAAAGACGACAGAGCGGTATTCTGGATGAATGTCTTTTCTCATTTTAAATTCTTTCCTTTCTGCCATGACAGTCGCCTGCCATAGTTGTTAACCATTTTATTTTATCAGAACTTAGATAGCTTGACAAGCTTTTTATTCAAAAAAATAGATTATTAGCTTGAGGCTGATAGAGGCTGATAGATAATGCTTAAAAAGATAAGACAAGATTTTTGGCCTCTGATTCTTACGGCTCTGAACTGTATTTTAACAGTGCCTTAATTTCTTGATAAATGACTTCGTTTTCCTCAAGGCTGTATGAATTCGCACCGCTGGCCAAAGGATGGCCGCCGCCCGCATGCCGCTTAGCGATGTCGTTGATGATATGTGATTTGCTGCGCAGGCGCACACGATAGTGGCCGTCAGGCTGTTCCACAAATATGGCCCAGACCTCCACGCAGTTGATTTTCCCTGGAGTAGCGACAATGGCAGATGTTTCAGGATCAGTAATATCAAATTTTTTCATCAGTTCCTGAGTTAGAACCAGACGAGCCGCACCATTTTCGTCAATTTCAAGATTAGATAAGGCATAGGCCTGCAGTTTTGCAATTTTTAAAGAAAAACTGTCCATTTGTCGTGCGATAGCTGCAAAATCAAAATGATAGTTTCTCAGCTGGCTGGCTATAGCGAAGGTTTTACTGCTGGTAGAAGGGTAGAGGAAACGCCCGGTATCACCGATAATTCCAGCATAAAGAAGGCGTGCTGCCTCATCAGAAAGTTTTAGCTGCAGGGTCATAGCAAAATCGGCGATAATCTCGCTGCTGCTGGAAGCGTCAGTATCAACATAGATAAGATCTCCATAGGCGTCGTCGTTAGGATGATGATCGATTTTAATGAGAAAATCTCCCCCTATATAGCTGCTGTTATCAATTCTCGGCCTGTTAGCAGTATCAGTTACAATTACCAGAGCATTTAAGTAATCGCTGTCACTTACAGTTTCCATATGTCCCAGCCAGGCTAGTGTAGGTTCATCGTAACCTGGAGTGATGACCTTTTTATCCGGGAAGTTGTGTTTAATGATTTCTTTGAGACCAAGCTGGCTTCCCAAGGCATCAGGGTCAGGTTTCATGTGCCTATGGATAATAATTGTATTATACTGCTTAATTTTTGCTAAGATTTGTTCAAATAGTGTCATAAAAAAAACTCAGTTCCTTTTTAAAATCATATCGATATGAGGGATGCCGTCTTCCAAGTAGCGGTCAGAGGCCGTTTGAAAACCAAAAGAGGCATAAAAATCTTTGAGGTAGAATTGTGCTTGAATACAGACAGGGAGTGCAGGGAAGCTTTCTTGGCAGACTTGCAGAGCCTGCTTAACCAGTTCCCTTCCAAGGCCGTTTTTTCGGCAGTTCCTTGCGGTTAAAACGCGCCCTAATGCGACACTTTCCCCTCTGGGGATTATCCGGCAGTAAGCCTGGATGTCACCGGCTTTTTTCCAAAAAAAATGCAGAGCTTCCAAATCATGTTTATCTACTTCTTGGTAGGGACAATTTTGCTCAACAACAAAAACGGCGACCCGTTCTTGGTAGATAGCGAAGAGTTCAGATTTTGTCAGTTCCTCAAATCTTTTACAGACCCACATAAAGTTCCTTTCTTTACGATGTTATTATACCATAAAAAAAGAGCGGCCCGAAAGCATAACATAGTAGCTTTCCGGTTTTACCGTTCTTTTAAAAGCTGAGAAATATCTCAAAACTGTTACAAAGCAGGAGCTTGGACCGGAGATTGGTCCAGAAGCTGAGGCTGTACTTTTAGAGACAGCAGCCAAAACAGCTCTCCTCTGTTATTTAATATCTTGGTATTTTGCCTGTAAACCGCGGATGACAGCAGGTCTTTCAGCAATTTTTTCAGTCCAGGCTTGTAAGTTTTGATAGGATTGGACATCAAGAAATTCCCCTGCTCTGTCCCAAATTTTATCTTGGGCCAGACGTCCGTACCATGACCAAATGGCAATATCTGCGATAGTATAGCTGCTTCCGGCGATATAAGGTTTAAGTGCCAGTTCTTTATCAAGCAGATCGAGCTGCCGTTTAGCTTCCATAGCAAAGCGGTTAATACTGTATTCAATTTTTTCCGGTGCATAATGGAAAAAGTGACCAAAGCCGCCTCCAAGAAACGGTGCAGCGCCGGTCTGCCAGAAGAGCCAGTTTAAGACTTCAGTCCGCTGGAGAGGATCTGTCGGAATCA
Organism: Streptococcus huangxiaojuni; assembly: GCF_040930515.1. Lineage (NCBI taxonomy): Bacteria > Bacillati > Bacillota > Bacilli > Lactobacillales > Streptococcaceae > Streptococcus > Streptococcus huangxiaojuni. The sequence continues at coordinate 12,687 of NZ_JBFQEG010000016.1, read as the reverse complement.
GCTGATTGAATTTTTCAGCCAAATAAAGAAGAATATTGGCTGACTCAAAGACACGAATGGCTTTGTCCCCTGACTTATCAAGCAGAGCTGGAATTTTTGAATTGGGGTTGATTGCGACAAAGTCTGAACCAAACTGATCTCCTTCACTGATTGCGATTCGGTAAAGGTCATATGCTGCCTCAGTGATTCCCAGCTCCTTAAGTTCTTCAAACATGATGGTCGCTTTTATGCCATTTGGTGTGCCAAGGGAATAAAGCTGAAAAGGATTGCTTCCAGTTGGCAGTGTCTGTTCAAATCGGGCTCCGGCTGTAGGCTGGTTAAGGCTGCCCCACTGTCCGCCCATATTGACAGGATTTTTCCAAATTTTAGGTGGTTGATAATCTGACATTATTTTCTCCTTTTAAAATATAAGAGTATATGAACCGCGTATAAACAAAAAAAGAACAAATGCATGACAGCTGTTCTACACCGGATTTCGGATTCAATTCAAGGCAGCCAGAAAGGCAAAAAGAAAAATACCGGTCAATCATTAAAGTCTGTCATTTCTTACAACAATTCTGCTCAAGGCGTTTTGGCGTATCAGTCAGCATACTTGTGATATCTTAAATTTTTAAGAAATTACCGATCGTTGTGCTAAACTGCTTTTACTTTAGAGAGACGCCTTTGTTTTAACGATGTGATAAGCATAGCAAATTTACACTTGAATTTCAAATAAATTGTGTTAAGATAATAAAAATATCATTTTGCTACGGGAGGGCTGATAATGGATAAACAATTGCTGCAAGATTTAGCAAAAACCGAGCTGCACTGTCATTTAGACGGATCGATTTCGATGGAGACAATTCGTCTTTTGGCTGATATGGCTGGAATTATGCTGCCGCAATCAGATAAGGAGCTAAAAAGGTTAGTCACTGTGCCTGAGAAGACCGAGAGCCTGACCGATTATCTGAAGACTTTTGATTTTATCCGCCCGCTTTTACAGACTAAAAAAGCTCTGCAGACAGCTGCTTATGATGTTGCCAGACAGGCTGCAGCTGATAACGTCATCTATATTGAAATCCGTTTCGCACCGGAGCTGTCTATGGATCAGGGCTTATCTGCGTCGGAGACTGTCTTTGCTGTTTTAGAGGGCTTAAAACAGGCCAAAGCAGATTTTGGCATTCGGGGAAAAGTTATTGCCTGCGGGATGCGTCAATCCACTAAAGAACTGACTCGAGACCTTTTTGGGCAGTTGGCAGAACTTTCAGAGGCAGGATTTGCTGGCTTTGATTTTGCTGGTGATGAGCATGGCTTTCCTCCTGCAGAAATTGAGGATTTAATCCGCTATACTCAAACTTTAGGCCGCCCTTTGACCTTTCATGCTGGTGAATGCGGCTGTCCAAACCATATTGCCGATTCTATCGCTCTTGGGATTAAACGCCTGGGGCATGTAACAGCTATTCATAATCAACCTGAAATCATCAAATCTTTGGTTGAACATCAAGTGACAGCAGAACTTTGTCTGACCAGCAACCTTCAGACCAAAGCAGTAAAGAATTTATCTGATTTTCCTTATCAGGAATTGTATGACGCAGGTGCAAAAATTACCATTAATACTGATAACCGGACAGTATCTGATACAAATCTGACCAGAGAATATGAACTGTTTCATCAGTATTTTGCAGCAGATTTAGCAGATTTTCTGCAGTTTAACCGCAATGCTGTCCAAGCTTCTTTTACAAGCGATGCTGAAAAAAGGGATTTATTAGCAAAAATAGAAAAATTATATGCTGCATTCTTGTAGAAATATGCTAAAATAATAGTAATGTTTTATTGGAGGAAGAAATGGCTTTAGCTAAAATTGTTTTTGCCAGTATGACCGGAAATACTGAAGAAATCGCTGATATAGTCGCTCAAAAATTAGAAGATTTAGGGCATACGGTTGAAGTAGATGAGTGTACGACGGTTGATGCAGCAGATTTCGAAGATGTGGATCTGGCTATTGTAGCAACCTACACCTACGGTGACGGGGAGCTTCCTGATGAGATTGTTGATTTTTATGAGGATTTAGCTGATTTAGATTTGTCAGGTAAACTTTACGGTGTCGTTGGGTCAGGGGATACCTTTTATGATTATTTTTGCCAGTCTGTAGATGATTTTGAGGCACAGTTTGCTTTGACAGGGGCTTCAAAGGGAGCGGAGTCAGTTAAAGTGGATTTAGCTGCTGAAGACGAAGACATTGAACATTTAGAGGCTTTTGCAGAAGAACTCTCAGCAAAACTGCCTTAAACCATATCTGAAAGCCAAACCGAAAAAGCTGTTTGGCTTTTTTATTTACCAGACTGCAAATCTAATCATTATAAGGTAAGCTTGGGTGCTCCTATAAAACAATTTTGAGCCGTCTTCTCTTTCTCTTGAGAGAGGAAATCAGCCTCTGGTTTTTATTCATGAAATTGTCTTCAAAAGGGGGTATAATAGAATAAAAGCTTCAAGAATTATTGGTTTTAGACAGAAGATTTTCTGTAAGAGGGAGAAAAGAGGTGCACAATGGTAAAAAATAGGGAGTATGCCTTTGGTTTTCATGATGATGTCAAGCCGCTTTACTCGACAGGCAAGGGGCTGACAGAAGAAATTGTCCGCAATATTTCTGAAATTAAGAATGAGCCGCAGTGGATGCTTGACTACCGTCTGCAATCTTTAGAACTGTTCAACAAACTGCCTTTGCCTGACTGGGGACCTGACTTATCCGGCATTGATTTTGAACAGGTTATTTATTATCAAAGATATTCCGGTGAAACGGTTCGTTCATGGGATGATGTCCCTGATAAAATCAAAGAAACTTTTGACCGTTTGGGGATTCCTGAAGCTGAGAAGCAATTTCTGTCCGGAGCGGTGGCCCAGTATGAATCAGAAGTTGTTTATCACAATATGCAGGCTGAGTTTGAAAAACAAGGGATTATTTTTACAGATACTGACACCGCTGTCCAAAAGTATCCGGACTTGGTTAAAAAGTATTTTGGCACCATTATTTCTAATGCAGAGCACAAATTTGCTGCCTTAAACGGTGCTGTTTGGTCGGGCGGAACATTTATTTATGTGCCAAAAGGAGTTCAGTGTGACATTCCTGTGCAAACTTATTTTCGGATTAACGGTGAGAATGCCGGTCAGTTTGAACGAACTTTGGTCATTGTTGAGGAAGGCGGATCTATTCAGTATATTGAAGGCTGTACAGCCCCTACCTATTCTGCTAACAGCCTGCATGCAGCGACCGTGGAAATTGTCGTCAAAAGAGATGCCTACTTCAGATATACTACCATGCAAAATTGGTCGGACAATGTCTACAACTTAGTAACTGAGCGCGGGACCGTTGCTGAAAATGGGACTTTGGAGTGGATTGACGGCAATATCGGCAGTAAGGTCAATATGAAATACCCTTGTTCCATCCTCAATGGGCCTCATGCCCGAACAACTGTGCTGTCCATGTCTTTTGCCAATTTCGGTCAGGATTTGGATGCCGGCTGCAGGGTTTTTCACAATGCTCCCCACACTTCATCGACTTTAATCTCAAAATCAGTTGCCAAGGATGGCGGCAGAACAGATTACCGCGGTCAGGTCACTTTTGGGAAGGACAGCTCAGGTTCCAAATCACATATTGAATGTGACACGATTCTTATGGATGATTTGTCTTCATCAGATACCATTCCCTTCAACGAAATTCACAATGCTAATGTAGCTTTGGAGCATGAAGCTAAAGTTTCAAAGGTGTCTGAGGCCCAGCTTTATTATATGATGAGCAGGGGGATTTCAGAAGAAGAAGCGACTGCTATGATCGTCAATGGCTTTATGGAACCGATAACCAAAGAGTTGCCGATGGAATATGCAGTTGAATTAAATACTCTGATTAATATGAGTATGGAAGGCTCTGTTGGCTGAGAGTTTTGCCTTTCTTGCCAAGCGGTCCACTTTTCTTTATAATATTAGCAAGATGAAGAAAATCCATTTGAAGTATGACGATCTCAAGAAGGGGCTGCTTGTGGCCGGTCTTGTGCTTATCATTCTGTATTTTTTAATTTTTATTGTGAGGCATTATCAGGATATTGCAGCTGTTTTTTCTGCAAGGCAGCCTTTGGAAGATTTTGAGGCACATTTCAAGGCCCGAACGCTGCTGAATTTTATATTGCTTATCTTGCTGACAGCAGTAACAGCGGCTATTCCGTTTATGTCCAATGCTGTTTTTGCTGTTTTTAACGGGGTAGTCTTTGGGCCTTTGCTGGGTTTTGTTATGAATCTGTCCGGCAATATTATCGGGAATTTTTTCTTGATTCAGGTGATGAAGAGGGTCAATATTGCAGACAGAGATAGTCGGTTTCAGAAGCGGCTGGCTGAATGGGATGCTTTTGAAAATAAAACGACAGCCCTGATTATCGGCTATATGTTGCCGATTATTCCGACATTTATTATTGATTACAATGTGACGAAAATGCGGATTTCCTGGAAGCACTGGCTGCTTTGTGCTTTAATCGGAGTAGCTCCGACCAGCCTCCTCTATGCTTTTGGCGGCGATGCCATTTTATCCGGCAACATCAAACGCCTGGCTGTCATTTTGGTCATTATGATTTTGGTATACGGCAGTTATCGTTATTTTAAAAGGAGAAAAGAGAAATAAGTATGGAATTGGAACATATTCGCCAGCAGATTGATTTGGTCGACAAAGACTTGGTTGCCTTGCTGGAAAAGCGAATGCAGCTGGTAACTGAGATCAGTCAGTATAAAAAGGAAAAACAACAGCCGGTTTTGGATTCCGTTCGTGAGCAGACTGTCCTAAAAAAAGCAGCTGCCTATGTCGAAAATAAAGAATTTGAAAACAGTATTGTCAGTATTTTTTCTGATATTATGAAACACTCACGCGCTTATCAAACCAGTAAATTAGAAGAATGAAGAAAGTTTGGGCCTTATTTTTAGTTTTTATCTTGGCCTTTGTGGCTGGGATTATGCGCCATAGTTTGAGCCAGTGGCTTTCTCCGGGGTGGGGGACAGCAATTGTTAATTTTTCCGGGACTGTTTTCTTAGCTTTTTTTATCAAAGGGATCTTTTCTGAAAAAAAGGCATCAAAAAACCTATTAACTATTTTTAGCTCCGGTTTTATCGGCAGTTTTACGACCTTTGCCGCTCCTCTTTTGCTTATGCTTCAGGCTCTGCAGGAAGGCGATTGGGCTAAATTTAGCTTCTGGTTTTTGATTTATTTCTTAGGAGGCATAGGAGCAGTGCGTTTGAGCATTTATTTGGCCAAGAGAAGGATGGAGAGACAGAGTGATTAATATTTTAGGGATTGGTTTTGCCTGTGGTATAGGAGCTCTTTGTCGCTATATCTTATCGTTTGCTAACAGAAAAAACTTTCCTTGGGGGACCCTGATTAGCAACCTTTTCGCGGCTTTTCTTATAGGCTTTTTTTCGCGGCATCTGACAGATAAAAATCTCAATATTCTCCTATCTGCCGGATTTTTAGGGGGTTTAGGAACGTATGCTACCCTAAACTATGAATTTGCAGCCTTTTTCTCAAAACAATCCTATGCTTTTGTTTACTATAGCCTGACCTATGGCCTGAGGCTGTTTTTAGCCTACATCGGGATGTCAGTTTAAACAAGTCTCTGTTGAAAGCTTTAGTGTGCAGTCTCTGCTCTATTTTAATGACTGACACATCGGTAAGAAATACCGATACATTTAATCTTGAGTTATTTGTACCGGTATTAATTGGTTAAAAGTTTGCACTATTTTTCTGGTGAAAAGGACTGGACAGCTCTGCTTATTTCTGTTAGAATAATGGTTGTGCTTGTAAAGAAAGCGCAAAAAACAGCTAATCCGCTGGGACGGAGCTCTTATGATTAGTAAAGAAGGAGAATCACATGAATCCATTAATTCAAAGTGTAACTGAACAACAGCTGCGAACTGATATTCCTGAGTTTCGTGCCGGTGATACAGTTCGTGTTCACGCTAAGGTTGTTGAAGGAAGCCGCGAACGGATCCAAATTTTTGAAGGGGTTGTTATTTCCCGTAAGGGTCAGGGCATTTCTGAAATGTATACTGTTCGGAAAATTTCCAGCGGTATTGGTGTTGAACGGACATTTCCGCTTCACACACCGCGTGTTGAGAAGATTGAAGTTACTCGCCGCGGTCGTGTTCGCCGTGCAAAACTCTACTATCTGCGTTCTCTGCAAGGTAAAGCTGCACGGATCAAGGAAATTCGTCAATAAGAAAAAAGCTCTTTACAAAGGGCTTTTTAACTTTTTATTAAATGTCTTGCGGATTATCCCTTCAAAAATATAGAGCAGAAATATTTTTGCTGGCAGGGAGACTTGCATTCGGGCTGACTCTAAGGTACAATAGAAAGAGCTTATTTGTGTCCCCTTAGTTAAATGGATATAACAGCTCCCTCCTAAGGAGTAGTTGCTGGTTCGATTCCGGCAGGGGATATTGGCGACACTGGCCTGTTTTAGTGTTTTACCAATAGATAGAACATTTATAAAACGAGCTCTTACTTAAGAGACCAAAACCAGCAAAGCAAGCTGCTTAAGTGCGGCTTTTTCTTTTGCCTGCTGCATCTTTTAATGCTGAACTGCCGGTTCTGATTTATTGCTATCTTAGTCTGCCAATCTTGTAAGAAAAATGGTATAATAGGGGCGTTATTAGAAAAACGTAAAAGGAAGTATCATGGCACGTAAAAGAAATTCCATTGACAGTCGTATTGATTACTCAGTAGTGTTACCTGTTTTTATTCTTCTGCTTATTGGTTTAGCAGCAGTTTATATCGCAACACTCCATGATTATCCAAATAATGTCACTGTGGTGATGACCCAGCAGATTATTTGGATGCTTTGCGGCTGCGTTATTGCTTTTGTTGTTATGCTTTTTAGTACCGAGCTGCTTTGGAAGATCACGCCTTATCTCTATGTTTTAGGCTTGTTTTTAATGATTCTGCCCTTAATTTTTTACAGCCCGACCCTAGTTGAAGCGACAGGGTCAAAAAACTGGGTGACAATCGGTTCGGTCACCTTATTTCAGCCGTCAGAATTTATGAAAATTTCCTACATTTTGATGCTGGCCCGGTCAACTATCTGGTTTCATCAAAAATATCAGGAGCTGACCTTTAAGCGGGATTTGCGGCTGATTGGCATTTATGCTTTAATTACCCTGCCTGTTATGATCTTTTTGGGCCTGCAGAAAGATTTAGGGACAGCTATGGTTTTTATGGCTATACTGGCCGGTATGATTCTGATTTCTGGGATATCTTGGTGGCTGATTTTACCGGTTGTTTTGTTTGTCGCTCTTTGTTTTCTGATTTTTATCATTATCTTTCTTATCCCCAACGGCAAAGAGTTTCTTTTTAATCTGGGAATGGATACCTATCAAATTAACCGTATATCCGCTTGGCTGGATCCTTTCAGCTTTTCAAAAACAATTGCCTATCAGCAAACGCAAAGTATGGTTTCAATCGGTATCGGCGGCTTGTTTGGACGGGGATTTGGAGATGTTGCTTTGTCGGTGCCGGTTCGCGAAAGCGATATGATTTTTACGGTCATTGCTGAAGATTTCGGTTTTATAGGCAGTGCCATTGTTTTGGGGCTCTATTTGCTTTTGATTTACCGTATGATTCGTGTGACATTTGCTTCTAATAACCGGTTTTATGTCTATATTTCGACTGGTTTCATCATGATGATTCTTTTTCATATTTTAGAAAATATTGGAGCGGCTATTGGTATTTTACCGCTGACTGGCATTCCTCTGCCTTTTATTTCCCAAGGGGGGAGCGCACTTATCACCAATCTTATCGGCGTAGGCTTGGTTCTTTCTATGGGATATCAGAACAACTTAAATATTCAAAAAGAGATCGCTGAAAAATTTCTGAGAAGCCGGCGTTGAACAGTTAGATGGCAGATTTAAGCCATCTTTTTTTGTGCTTTCAGCAAGGAACGGTGTCAGCTCAGCTTAAAAACTTCGCTTTGAAATTTGGGCTAGGGCTGTTGAATAAGCTAACGGAGCTATATCTTACCGCCGTGTAATCAGCTCATCCAGAGGTTTAGGCGGCTATGGAAAGTGTTGAGAGGAGGCTAATCTTTAGTATTTCCTCTGCTGACTTAGGACTTTTTAGGTATATAAAAAGCTTATAGTAAAACAAGATATTTCACTATAAGCTATAAGAAAAATATGTCATATGAGGATAATAATTATTTCTTGGATTTGCTTACTCTAAAAATATAAATTGAAGTGATGATAGATACAATTCCTAATATGCTGAGCGCTGGCAGCCCTTTATCACCTGTATTCGGCAATATATTTTTAGTGACTTGATTAACTGAACTTTCTGAATTAACAGCAATACCGCCAATAGTTTTTGGTGTAATCTCTTTGGATCCGGTGTCACCAGCGTCACCTTTTTCCCCTTTATCTCCTTTGGATCCGGTGTCACCAGTATCACCTTTTTCCCCTTTATCTCCCTTGGGTCCAGCGTCACCAGTATCACCTTTTTCCCCTTTATCTCCTTTGGGTCCAATGTCGCCAGTGTCACCCTTATCTCCCTTATCTCCCTTAGATTCGGGTGTTTTTTCCTTATACTTTGCGTAGTAAACCAAATCCTTCTGAACACTAGTTGCTAAGATATCACTGTCACTAACAAGATTAGTCGAATTATCAACATACCAACCTAAAAAAGTATAACCTTCTTTGGCATTAACCTCAGGTAAAGTATTTGCAGTGGCATCAGAAACTGTGCTACTATTTCCTTCAATGTTATAATTCACACTAGATTGCCCTGCGATAGCCCCTTTTTCAATATCTGTCACAAAGGAAACGTTGTGGTTCGGCGCATCCCAAACTGCTTCTAACTGTATATCCTCAGTAATAGTGATACGCGCAATTTCTTCTAACGTGTAAATCCTGTCGCTGCCATTGACACGCCAGCCTTGAAAAGTCCAGCCATAAGCTTGTTCTTCAGCTGAGAGAGTTGGGATAGTTGAATAGCCAGCATACATCCCTAATGTATCACTTACTAGCACTCCGGGGAATGAAATAAATTGTCGATTGTTCGTACTTGTAAACGATTGTGGCCAGTCTCCTCCTCTATACCAGACACGATAAGATACCGCTGCTCCATTTTGATCAACTCCTTGAGAACCCTCTGGAAACTCTCCGTGGAGAGAGTAACTCATAACTTGTTTTGACTTACTCACCATAATCCAGTACAGTTTTTTAACTTCTGACTCTTCAGTAATCTCCACAACAGCTGTCATTTCATCTTGTAATACAAAGGGGCTATTCGGATTTTCCAATTGTTCTTTACTAAAAGGGAGAGGAAGCACTTTGTCATTAACATCCAGTAAAGTGACTGTATAGGTGCCGACAGGAAGATCAGGAATCCTGAATGTTCCCCTACCAGCACTTCCTGACAAACCGCTGTAAATCACTTGTCCTGAACTATCTTCTACTGTTGCATTTATACCATCAAAATATGCTGAAGATACCCATGATACTTGTGTTCCGTACCCTTTTCCATCAATTCCGGTAACAAAATTCCGAGCCGTCTCATTGGGAAAAAGTGAAATGTGACCTTCAATTTCTGCTGCTTCGACTGCGGAAACTCCATAAACAAACAAAGTGCTCATTAAAAAGAAGAGGGTTATTATCTTTTTAACCATTTTTAAACTCCTTTGATTTTTTTTGTTTAAAAACTGTTTTTTTTAACTGTTTTATAACTATAATTATATCCGCAAACAAACAATGTGTCAATATTTTGTTGTTTAAAAATGTTTAATTATTTTCAAAAATGAACATCCTGCTAACTTTTGAGACTGGTCCTTATCTTTTGACTAATGATCTAAGTAAAAGCTTGAGTTTTAATTTATTTTCGGATTATAGAGTAGTAATATTCTTAATAAATGGCAGAAAAAAGACAGGTTTCCAGTAAGAGGAAGACCTGTCTTTTGATATAAACGAGCAAAGTTTCAGTTTATTCAGCCTTCTTAGCAGCAAAATTTTATTGCCTATATGATTTACGGAAGTAAATTACTGTAAGGCTTATAGACAGAAGTGCAAAACCAAGAATAACTGCGCCAGTGGATGTGTCTTCACCGGTGCTTGGAAGTTTTTTCTTAGGTTTATTTGTTGTCGTTGCTGGAGTTGGCTTACCATTAGTTGTAGTGGTTGTTGTTGGATCCGAAGTACTTGTTCCAGAGGTTGTTGTTGAATCGGGTGTGTCGGCTGTCGTCGTTGTTGCTGGATCAGAACCACTTGTTTCAGTGGTAGTGGATTCTGTTGACTCTGTTACAAGGGTCGTTGTTGCTTCAGTCACGGTCGTAGTAACCGGTTGGGCAGTTGTAGTGGTTGCTGGGATTCCCGTTGTTGTAGAACTTATCTCTGATGTCGTGGTGGTTGCCAGAGTCGTTGTTGGTTCAGTGGTTGTCGTTGCTTCTGCAGTGGTACTTGCTTCCGATGTAGTAGTAGCTGCTGCAGTCGTTGTTGCAGGTTCAGTTGTTGTAGGCGCAGTCGTGGTTGTCGCTGCCGTTGTAGTGGTCGTGGTTGTCGTTGTCGTTGTTTCTGGTGTATAGATATTTTCAAAAACCGCATCATTGTCTGTGTAGGTTACGGTTGCACTCAGATTGCCCTGATCATCGGCTTCGACATTAACAGTGACTTTGATTGGCTCTGCATCATAGGTGATACGGTCAATTGTCTGACCGGCATTTGCTTCTGTAATGGTGTAGTGGTAAACACCGGCCGTATCATAGGTAAGCTTGGAGAATGTGATGTTGCCATCTGCATCGTTTTTTACTGTTTCAACGGCTTGGCCAGTATCATCATTAGTCAGTGTGAATTCAAATTCTTCTGCTTTTAAATCACGTCCTGTCAGCTTTTTAGTAGCAGCAATATCTGCTGTTGTCGTTTTGCGCTGGTTGCTGATTGTTCTAATCACTCCTTCTGAACCGACAGTCACCTTAATCGGAGTGGAGTCAAGTATATAACCCGTTGGTGCAGTCACTTCTGTAATAGTGAATGCGCCAAGCTTTACATCTTCTTCTGAATAGACGGAGGATTGTGCCACACCATTTTGGTCAGTTGTAACAACTTCTTCAGCTGCAGCTGCTCCTGCCGGAGGCGTGATTTTGAACTGAGCATTAGGAAGACGATCCAGTGTTTTGCTGTCTACTTTGTAAAGTGTGATGCGGTAACCAGTCTGCAATTGGATGGTACCGCCGGTTGTAACAAGGGAGTTGCCTGTATTATAATAAACCAACTGAGTGTTCGTGCTGGTAGCAGTGATATCTTTGTCATCGCCCTTCACTGAAACGGCATTCTGCACCTTGGTTCCATCTGCCGGTGCGGTTGTCTCATACTGAATCCGGAAGCTGGCAGGTTTTCCGTTTTTGACAAATGACGAAGCATTGTTAATTTTCAGAACAAACTGAGTGTGCGATTCGTTCCAGTCAATGGTATAGTCGGTTCCCAGTTTTAATTGCTCTTGATCCATGAAACTAAAGTCGCTGCGGTACCAACCAGCCGTCACTGTGACTGTCTCAGGAATGAACTGCATTGGTGAGTAGTCCTCAGAAACAGTATCTGTCACTTCAATGGTATCATAGGCTACCTGTCGCGTATTAATCCGCACTGTCCAGCCATGAACATACTGACCGCTCTTTCCAAGAGCTTCAGATGTCCAGTTTTTACCATACATAACTCCGCCAGTTTTGGCAAAATTTTCTTTTCCGATGGTGTCTGAATAGTCACTGCCTCCGCTAGGGGAAACTTTGATTTGGTGAGTAATGGTATTTTTAGTTTCAGTTGATAAAAAAGTGACTTCTGTATTTTCTGTCAGTTCCTCCGGCTTAAACTGAGTATAAAAGGTACCAGACACCCCTTGAATCTCTGTACCGCCTTTTTCTTTAAGGTAATCAGCCAGATTTTTAAGGGTAATAGTTGCAGTGCCGCCAGCTCCTGCCCCGTTTGAGACAACATTTGCTTCACCGACCGCTATGCCGGTAGCCTGATCGGTTAAATCAAAAGTTGTTTCTGTCACTGTCAGCGGTTCCGGAATAGTGAAAGTAAAAGTATCCCCATCACTAAGATTTCCGTCATAAGCACTCAAATCAAAGTTTACAGCATACCTGTAACTGCTGTTTTGAGTAAGCTGGTAAACCCCATTTGTCTGAGTGGCTTCTTTGCCATTTGCCACATCCCAAATGATGACATCTGTAATAACATTGGTCAGTTCCTTTGCACTTGCAGTTTCAGCAAAGGCCGTTACTCCAAATATAAGAAGGAATGGGGTTAATAAGCTAAGTATCTTTTTCTTCATTGAACCTCTCCTCGTAAAATAAGTTTATGGGGATTTTCAATCCCAAGTGTTAACAATTTTATAGCTTGACTATTGCAAGGTTTTCCAGAACAATAGAGTCATGGAATGGACTCATGGTTGTTTCTTTCTCTCCTTGTTGCTTAGACTTCATTTTAAAGTCTGTTACCCAAGCCTTGTCCCTACTTCCAACACACTAGCTGTTTCCACGACACTCACTTCTGTACCTAGTAGGGTACATGCGGCAGCTGAGCCAGTGACTAGAATTCTCTTATGCGAGGCTGTTGGTACAAGGTGTTTCTGGGGAACCTTACAGTAGTCAAGAAAACTTCCAAATCCAATTGAAAGGAGACCTTCCAAATGAAATG
>NZ_JBFQEG010000015.1:0-51246 GCF_040930515.1 Streptococcus huangxiaojuni | reverse complement strand
AATACTATCAAGTAAGTGAGATTTAATCTGATGTAGCATGATTTTTCCCTTTTTATTTTTAGTCTAGCATAGAAAAAAGTAACCTACCACAAAATATGATAGGTTACTTATCTTAATGACATTGGACACAGATCCTGCCTGATTTTTTAGCAAATTGTGCTAATTAAAATAAACTCATCCGTATTTTTGCTGCTTTAAAAAACTCGGTAAACATAGGGATTATCCGGATCCTTGCTCTCTGTGGATTCAGTGATATGCAAAACAGGCAGACTTTGCTCCAGAGCTTTATTGTATTCAATAGATAGGGTCCCCTTTACTGTGACCCAGGTATTGTCGGCATAGGACTGCTCATTTCCTGTCGTCAGCAGCCCGTATACTCCCGAATCAGCTATGCAGTGGATAATTCCAAAACGAAACAAAAATTGATAGCCCTGGTGCTTTGGTTCATTGTAAACAAAACCGGTATACTGAATTTCCCGATTCATAAATTCATCGGGATAAAGGTAAATCAGTTCCATCACTTCCATATAATTTTCTGTAGTGATTTTTAGCTCATTCTGCCCTCGATATTTTTTAAGCTCCTTTTGCATTTCCCTTTCATAAGCGGTCTCTGTAAAGTAAAGGCTGGTATCAGGTTTTAAATACTGAATAGCAGTCCCGTCTTCACTCTGTCCGCTTTTTGATGTTCCGGCTGCTAAGGGGAAGGTATAGCCCTTGGCAGAAACGGTAGTGGAATCAAGAGTAGCAGTCGGAACAAGGAGCCCAACTAAAACAGGAAAAAGCAGAATAAGGGGGCTGCTCAGTTTAGCCAGTTTTCCGGATAAGTGGCTGGGGGATTCCCACCTTTTCATCCAGATAGTCAGTTGAATAAGGGCTAAAATAAAGGACAGCAGCATAGAAAGATAAGCCAGATAAGAATAATGGATGTTGATGTATTGATCCAATTTTCCCGATAGCTGCAGATACATGGACAGTTCAAAATAACCTGCCAGAATTAAAAAACGACTCATTACAGCACCCCCACAAGCAGACAATAAGCAATAATGATCAGCGCCGATACGGTAATAAACTGTAGGATAAAGCGCCCCTTAAAGGATTTAGCCATCATCATCAAATTTTTAATATCAATCATCGGCCCGAACAAAAGAAAGGCAAGAACCGGCGCTAGGCCAAATGTCGAAAGCAGAGAAGCACCGATAAAAGCATCCGCTTCACTGCATAAGGATAAAATAAAGGCCAGCAGCATCATGACTAAAATAGCTGTCAGCGGATTTCCGCCAATTGTTGTTAAAATACGTGTCGGAATATAAATCTGCATGCCTGAAGCAACCAGGGTTCCAAAGACCAGATAACGCCCGGTGTCAAAAAATTCGTCAATAGCATGAGCTAAAGACAGAAATACCTTTTTTCCGGCTTTTTCACCTGAATAATCATGACTGTGGACTGGCTGGGCTGCAGGCTTTAGAATATTGTCGTCAACAAAGTAGGCCAGCATAATTCCTAAAACAAGTGCAGTCAGAACGGCTCCTGCAAGACGCAGGGCCAGAAAGCGCAGCGAATTGCCGAAGGCAGAATAGGTTGCAAATAAAACAATAGGGTTAATGATGGGAGCCGTTGCCAAAAAGGGAACAGCAGTGTAGCTGGGAACCTTCTTTTCTAAAAAACGGTTGATGATTGGAACAATTCCGCATTCACAAGATGGAAAGACAAAACCGATAAAGGTCCCGAAAACAATGCGCAAAAACTTATTTTTCGGGAGATAGCGCTGTACCAAATCAGGCGTGACATACACCTCTATAAAACCAGCTAAGATAGCACCTAAAAAAACAAAAGGCAGAGCCTCAATGATAATGGATAAAAAAATAGCCAGCCACTGAAGGACGCTGTCCGGCAGCTGATTAAAAATCGCCATTCATTATTCTCCTTTTTCAACTAAAACAAAAGAACTGCTTTTCCTGAAGGTCACAAGGCAGAAAAAATATTGATCCACACTTGAAGCTTTGCACTGCTTCGGCGCATTTCTTAATCCGCTTCGTCTGACTCAGACTGCTCAGCTTTCTTTTTGTTCTTATCTTTAGAGTCTTTTGCCTCAGCTTTATCTGAATCCGGCAGAGTAGCGAAGTTTTCCAGCATTTTTTCTAAGGTATCTTCACGTTTATATGTTATTGCCATAAAAGTAAACCAACTTTCTACAAAATTCTATTACCATTATACTATCAAATCAAAAAATAGTGTGATTTTAACTGACGATGGTCCTATTTAATCACTGAGCCTGCAGCTCCGCTGTCTTCAAATCCTAAAAAAATGATGAACTCGCTTTTTTTTGACTCTTAATTTCGTTTTTCTGCGGAAATAAGGGAAAAATCTTGATAATTTGCGTGACTTTTTGCGAACTTGTATGCTAAAATAGTAGCGTTATGGAAAATTCAAATACGACAACAATCGCTCAGGATTTGGACGTCAAAGACGATCAAGTTAAAAAAGTTTTGGAACTGACACTGGAAGGTAATACTATCCCTTTTATTGCCCGCTACCGTAAAGAAATGACAGGTAATCTGGACGAAATCCAAATTAAAGCCATTTTGGATTTGGATAAAAGCTTAACGGCTCTGTCAGAACGAAAAGCAAAAGTTCTCGCTAAGATTTCTGAAGCTGGTAAGCTCACTCCTGAACTGCAGCAGGCTATTGAGGATGCAGCCAGACTGGCTGATGTGGAAGAGCTGTATTTGCCTTATAAGGAGAAGCGCCGGACCAAAGCAACTGTTGCGCGTGAAGCCGGTCTTTTCCCGCTCGCCCGGCTTATTCTGCAAAATACGGATAAGCTTGAAAGTGAGGCTGAAAAATTTGTTACAGAAGGTTTTGCTGACGCTGAGGCCGCTCTTGCCGGAGCTGTTGATATACTGGTAGAAGCGCTGTCAGAAGATGCTAAGCTTCGGTCATGGACCTACAATGAAATTTGGTCCTACAGCTCGCTTGCTTCTCAGCTTAAAGATGAGGCTGCTGACAAAGATAAAATCTACCAGATTTACTATGATTTTTCAGAAAAAATTGCAAAGCTGCAGGGATATCGTGTTTTGGCACTAAACCGCGGTGAAAAACAAGGGGCTCTGAAGATTCATTTTGTCCATAATATTGACAAAATGCTTCGTTTTTTTGCGGCTCGTTTCAAAGAAAGAAATATCTATATTGATCAGGTTATCACGCAGGCTGTCAAGAAAAAGATTGTTCCGGCAATGGAACGGCGGGTTCGGTCAGAATTAACAGAAGCGGCGGAGGATGGGGCTATCACGCTTTTTTCAAATAATCTGCGCCATCTGCTGTTGGTTTCACCGCTCAAAGGTAAAACTGTTTTAGGCTTTGATCCGGCTTTTCGAACGGGAGCAAAGCTGGCAGTTGTTGATCCAACTGGAAAACTTTTAAGCACACAAGTGATTTATCCTGTCCCGCCTGCCGGTTCTGCTAAGATCGCACAGGCTAAACTGGACTTGGCTGCTCTTCTTAAAGAATTTGCTGTGGAGATTATTGCTATCGGCAATGGAACAGCCAGCCGTGAAAGTGAGGCTTTCGTCGCAGATGTCCTTAAGGATTTCCCTGATGTTAGCTATGTGATTGTCAATGAGAGCGGTGCCTCAGTATATTCTGCTTCAGACCTGGCCAGACAGGAATTCCCTGATTTGACTGTTGAAAAGCGCTCGGCTGTCTCAATTGCCCGGCGTTTGCAGGATCCTTTAGCCGAATTAGTCAAAATTGAACCTAAAGCCATAGGTGTTGGTCAGTATCAGCATGATGTCAGTCAAAAGAAACTGGCAGAAAATCTGGATTTTGTTGTTGAAACTGTCGTCAATCAGGTAGGTGTTAATATTAACACTGCCAGTCCCGCTCTTTTGTCTCATGTTGCTGGGCTCAATAAATCTATTTCAGAGAATATCGTAGCCTACCGGGAAGAGCAGGGAAGAATTAAATCGCGTGATGAAATCAAGCAAGTTCCCCGTTTAGGTGCTAAAGCATTTGAACAGGCAGCCGGCTTTTTGCGTATTCCGGAAGCAGAAAATATTTTAGATAATACCGGAGTGCATCCGGAAGCTTATGAGGCTGTTGAGAAGCTCTTCTCCATGCTTGATATTCAGGTACTGGATGAAGCGGCTCAGCTGAAATTAAAAGACATCGATGTTTCAGCTATGGCGCAGGAATTGGCTTTAGGACAGGAAACGCTTAAAGATATTCTTGCAGATCTCCTTAAGCCGGGCCGTGACCTGCGTGATGATTTTGACGCTCCTGTTTTACGGCAGGATATCCTTACTATTTCGGATTTAGAAATCGGCCAGCAATTGGAAGGTACGGTGCGTAATGTCGTTGATTTCGGTGCCTTTGTCGATATTGGCCTGCATGATGATGGACTTATTCATATTTCTGAGATGAGCAAGAACTTTGTCAAACACCCCAGCCAGCTTGTTTCTGTCGGGGATATTGTCACAGTATGGGTTTCCAAAATTGATCAGGAACGGGAGAAGATTAACCTCTCCTTGGTAAATATCAATGAATTTAACTGATTATGTACAAGAAGTTTCTCAGGAAGACTTTGGTAAAGATTTTAAACATCAAGCTCTATGGAATAGGCGGCTGCGGACAACCGGCGGCCGTTTTTTTCCATCAGACGGCCATTTAGAATTTAATTACCGCCTTTATCAGGAGTTAGGCCCAACTGTTTTCCGAAAGATTGTCCGGCATGAACTTTGCCACTATCACCTTTTCTATGCTAATAAAGGCTACCGACACAGAGATGCCGATTTTAAAAAACTTTTAGAAAAAGTCGGTGGTCTTCGCTATACACCGCCTCTTCCCTCGCAAGCAGCTGTTTACTGCTATGCCTGCAGGCAATGCGGCCATATTTACCAGCGGCGCCGCCGAATCAATCCTCAAAACTATGTCTGCGGACAGTGCCGCGGCAAATTAATCTCCCTTAACTGAACACGGCCTAAACGCTTCGGGAAAAAGATGTCCTGACTTAGAATCTGGTGATTCGTCAGTCAGTCCCCTATTTTCCTTTTGCGTTTTTAACGGCCTTTGTAACTTGTGAATCGAACACGGCCTAAGCTCTGTGCAAAAAAGAGACGCAGTCGTAGGAAGCGAATGCTGACGTACGAATGTGGCTGCTCTGTGAGTGCAGCCCTCTCTTGAGTCATTAGTGACTCATCGGTCAGTCTCCTATTTTTGCCTTGCTCTTTTGCCGGGCTTTGTATCTTATTTATCAGTCTTAGGGCTGATTTTATTTTTTCCAAAAATGGTATACTGGAGTAGTAAAGAAATGTTTAAAGGGGGAAGAAGGATGAAATCCATTTTTTATAAACAAAGGAAAAATAAATTAGTCTGCGGGGTTTTTGCCGGCCTTGCAGATAAATTTGGCTGGGATCTCCCTCTGACCCGTGTTTTAGGGGCATTGGCCATGTACTTTACCGGTTTTGGTTTCCTGCTCTATATTTTATTGGGCATTTTTCTGCCTTATAAAGAAGATTTGTTAGATGATAAGTACGGTCAAGGTCCCCGTAAACGTAAAGATGCTGATGTTGTGGATGAAGATAATGACGGCTGGTTTTGGTAAACAGCAGTCCTCAAATGATGAAGCTTTTTAACTATTAAACGCTGATCTTTCCTTTTAGCCATGTGCTGAAAGGAAATTTTTATTATTGTCTCGAGATTAGCTCAGCTCTGTCTTAAATTAAACTGCCAGCCTGCAATAACAGTTATTTAGCTGCAGACCAAAGTCTCAAACTGTTCAGGTTTTTCTAAAAGCCGGATTGCCCTTGCTTTTATTTCTGTGTTATTATGTTATAATACTTAAAAGGAGAAAATATGTCAGTTACAGTAGGTATGCTGGTTGACCGCGTTAAGCTGGATGTGGTTTACGGCACTGATCAGCTTTTGGCTAAGAAAATCACGACATCAGACATTTCTCGGCCGGGTCTTGAGATGACAGGATATTTTGATTACTACTCGCCTGAGCGGATTCAGCTGTTGGGGATGAAAGAGTGGTCATATTTGACTCAAATGACATCTCATAACCGCTATTCAGTATTAAAAGGAATGTTTCTGCCTCAGACCCCTGCCATTATTGTTGCCAGAAATCTGGCAATCCCTGAGGAAATGATTCAGGCTGCTAAAGAAGAAGGGATTGCTGTTTTGCAGAGCCATGTGCCGACCAGCCGCCTTTCGGGGGAAATGTCCTGGTACTTGGATTCCTGTTTGGCTGAGAGGACCAGTGTCCATGGTGTTTTAATGGATATTTACGGTATGGGAGTGCTTATACAGGGAGATTCTGGTATCGGTAAAAGTGAGACAGGTCTTGAACTGGTTAAGCGGGGTCATCGGCTGGTTGCTGATGACCGTGTGGATGTCTACGCCAAAGATGAAGAAACACTTTGGGGAGAGCCGGCTGAGATTCTTCGCCATCTGTTAGAAATCCGCGGTGTCGGTATTATTGATGTGATGAGTCTTTACGGAGCCAGCGCCGTAAAGGATTCTTCCCAGGTTCAGCTGGCTATTTATTTAGAAAATTTTGAGAGGGATAAGGTCTTTGACCGTCTGGGCAACGGCAATGAGGAAATTGAACTCTCTGGGGTCAAACTTCCTCGCATTCGAATACCGGTCAAAACCGGCCGTAATGTGTCTGTAGTGATCGAGGCAGCTGCTATGAATTATCGTGCTAAGCAGATGGGCTATGATGCTACACAGACCTTTGAGGACCGTTTAACTAATTTAATCAGCCGAAATGAGGTAAGCGATGATTGATCCGATTGCTTTTGAATTTGGCCCTATCACGATTCGCTGGTATTCTCTTTGTATCATGACAGGTTTGGTTTTAGCTGTTTATTTAGCTATGTGGGAAGGCCCCAAAAAAGGGATACGGACTGATGATGTTCTCGATTTTATCCTCATTGCTTTTCCTCTGTCCATTATCGGGGCGCGTCTCTATTATGTATTCTTCCAGTGGCCCTACTCGGATTATGCCCAGCACCCCGGAGAGATTTTAGCTGTTTGGCATGGCGGTTTGGCTATATATGGCGGCCTTATAACAGGTGCTGCAGTTCTTCTTATTTTTTCTTACTACCGCGCGCTCAACCCTTTTAACTTTTTGGATATTGCTGCACCTGGCGTTCTTTTAGCCCAAGCTGTCGGACGCTGGGGCAACTTTTTCAATCAAGAGGCTTACGGCCAAGCGGTGGAGCATTTAAATTATTTGCCGGCATTTATACAGAGGCAGATGTTTATTGAAGGGTCCTACCGTCTTCCGACATTTTTATTTGAGTCACTTTGGAATTTGCTGGGATTTATCATCATCATGCTGATCAGACACCGTCCCCATTTTCTAAAAGAAGGAGAAGCAGCCTTCTTTTACCTGATTTGGTACGGAAGCGGCCGTTTCATCATTGAAGGCCTGCGGACAGACAGTTTGCTCTTTTTCGGCTTTCGTGTTTCACAGTGGCTGTCTCTGCTGCTGGTTGTTCTGGGGATTGGCCTTATTGTTTGGCGGAGAAAACAGAAAAATATTCCTTATTATCAGGAATAGCGCTAAAAAGACAGGAGAAAAAAATGGATTTAGTTGGAATTGCCCTTTTGATTATTGGAGTTGCTTTTGCCGTTTTAGTCGGTGTTATTGTGCCGACAGCCTTAAAATTAAATAAAACAGTTGATGAGGTTAACGAGACGATTGCAGCAATGAAAAACGAAGTCAGTGAAACGATTGCTGTGCTGCGAAGTGACGCTGATATTACTTTCCACCAGACTAATGAGCTTTTAGCTAAGACAAATGTTCTTGTGGAAGACGTTAACGGCAAAGTTGCTACGATTGATCCCCTTTTTACAGCGATTGCCGACTTATCCGAAAGTGTCTCTGACTTAAACAGTCAGGCCAGACAGTTCGGCCATAAGGCGACAAATACAGCTTCGGCAGTCAGTAAAGCGGGCACAGCTTTTACAATCGGCAAGTTTGCTTCTAAATTATTCCGCAGAAAAGGAGATTAACGATGGATAAATTTTTAAAAACAGTTATTATTGGAGCTGCTTCTGGAGCAGCCGCAGCTTATTTTTTATCAACTGAAAAAGGCAAGGAGTTCAAGGCTAAGTTAAACAAAGCCTATCAGGCCTATAAGCAGGAACCTGAATACTATCATCAAACAGCCAAGGAGAAAGCAGCAGAATATTCTCAGCTTGCAGTAGATACTTTTAATGATTATAAAGAAAAATGGCAGACCGGCGAGCTGACTAAGGAAGACCTTTTTTCAGCTGCTAAGGAAAAAGCCAGTCAGGCAGCCCAATTTGCCAGTGAAAAAGTCAATGAAGTCAAAGAAAAATACGATAATGCCGAAACTACCGATTCACCATCAGAAGATGTGACAGCAGAAGTAGATGACATTATCATTGATTATCCTGAAACTGATGATGACACTGATTTTTCTGATACTGAGCAAAATCAGTCTGAAACAGAAGAAAAATAATGAAAACAAAAAAATAACTCAGTTTGAGTTATTTTTTTAAAGACATAATAAAGACTGACAAAGTTGAGGTCGTTGCTGCACTGATTAGAAGAGCAAAGACAAAGGACCAAATTGGCGATAGATTAAGAGCAAGTAAGGTAAAAGCGGCTAATACAGTAGTGACTGCAAAAACAGCCACTCGTGTAAAAAACATCAATTCCCGTAATTTAGCATTGTTGCTGTTGATTTCTTGAAATTCTTGAAATTTTGGAGAAGGTGTTTCCTGCAGTTTTTCTTGTTCAAACTGTTCAGTTTTCTTTAATGGCGCTGCCATAAACCGTCCCTCCTTTAAATAAGATATAAAGCCCGTTAAAAACGCAAAGTAAAAATAGGAGACTGACCGCTGAGTCATTAAAGACTCAAGGGAAGTCTATCTTTTTTACACAGCGTTTAGGGCGTGTTCAGTTCATAAGATATAAAGCCCGTTAAAAACGCAATGGGAAAATGGCGGTAAGCCAGAAATCTTCGATTTCGTCTGCGCACCTCTGCCAAGACGACTAGAAGGGTGCAGTCGGCTGTTAAGACGGCAAAGCCTTCAGACGACTACGGCTGGCGGTAAGTCAGAAATCTTCGATTTCGTCTGCGCACCCCTGCCAAGACGACTAGAAGGGTGCAGTCGGCTGTTAAGACGGCAAAGCCTTCAGACGACTACGGCTGGCGGTAAGTCAGAAATCTTCGATTTCGTCTGCGCACCCCTGCCAGAACGACTAGAAAGGTGCGGTCGGCTGTTAAGACGGCAAAGCCTTCAGACGACTACGGCTGGCGGTAAGTCAGAAATCTTCGATTTCGTCTGCGCACCCCTGCCAAGACGACTAGAAGGGTGCAGTCGGCTGTTAAGACGGCAAAGCCTTCAGACGACTACGGCTGGCGGTAAGTCAGAAATCTTCGATTTCGTCTGCGCACCCCTGCCAGAACGACTAGAAAGGTGCGGTCGGCTGTTAAGACGGCAAAGCCAAAACCTTCAGACATCTATGGCTACCTAACAGTGAAATCAGTTCAATACTTAATCATGCTTTTTCCTGCAGATCTCAGGGCGACTTAAATTCATAAGATACAAAAACTGTGAAAAGGGCAAAGAGCAAAGGATTAGATAATCGGTTTTCGCCCTTAAGCAGACTGTTTTTTCTTCAGTCTGACCTTCATCAATTTAAAATACTGAATTATAATAACATAAAAGGATCGTTTTGTCACTATTTTTTCAAGAAAATGTTCAAAGGTATAAAGTTTTGGTATAATGGTTCTGTTATGGAAAAAATAATGATTACAGCAACTGCTGAGTCTGTTCAGCAGGCAGAGGAACTTTTAGAAGCAGGGATTGACCGGATCTACGTCGGAGAGGCGGACTATGGTTTACGGCTTCCGCATACCTTTTCTTATGCCGAACTGGAACAGATTGCAGAAAAGGTTCACCGGGCCGGCAAAGAACTGACAGTAGCCTGCAATGCCCTCATGCACCAAGACATGATGGACAGCATCAGACCTTTTTTGGACTTTTTGAAAAAAATTAAGGCAGACTACCTCGTTGCTGGTGATGCTGGTGTTTTTTATGTCAATAAGCATGACGGCTATCATTTTAAACTGATCTATGATGCCTCTGTGTTTGTGACCTCCAGCCGTCAAGTAAATTTTTGGGGACAGCATGGAGCAGTTGAAACGGTTTTGGCTAGAGAAATTCCGTCTGAAGAGTTGTTTAAAATAGCCGAAAATTTAGAATTTCCTGCAGAAATTTTAGTTTACGGAGCTTCAGTTATTCATCACTCCAAACGTCCGCTTTTGCAAAATTACTATAATTTTACGCATATTGATGACGAAAAGACCCGTGAGCGCGGTCTCTTTCTCGCTGAACCGAAAGACCCTGACAGCCATTATTCTATTTATGAAGATAGGCATGGAACACATATTTTTGTCAATAATGATATTGATATGATGACTAAGCTGACAGAGCTGACCGCACATAATTTCACACATTGGAAATTGGATGGTATTTACTGCCCGGGTCGAAATTTTGTTGAAATAGCTAAAATTTTTGTTGAAGCTAAGAAGAGGCTGGAAGCAGGGACCTTTTCTCAGGAGCAGGCTTACCTTTTAGATGAAAAAATCAGAAGTTGGCATCCGGCAGGTCGCGGCCTTGATACAGGCTTTTACGATTTTGATCCGGACTTGGTCAAATGACAAGGAGTTTTTGCATTTTACTCACTCAGTCGCAAAAAGACAATCAAGAAAAATGCTAGTAGGTTTATTGACTAAAAAATATTTTAGACTTTATAGAAAGAATGAATCGAATGACAAAGAAATTGAAACGTCCGGAGGTTTTATCGCCTGCCGGAACTTTGGAAAAATTAAAGGTTGCCATTGATTACGGCGCAGATGCTGTTTTTGTCGGCGGACAGGCTTACGGTTTGCGCAGCCGGGCTGGCAATTTTTCAATGGAAGAAATGCAGGAAGGAATCGACTACGCTCATGAACGCGGTGCGAAAGTCTATGTTGCAGCCAACATGGTTACCCATGAGGGCAATGAGATAGGAGCCGGTGTCTGGTTTCGTGAATTAAGGGATATGGGGCTTGATGCCGTCATTGTTTCGGATCCGGCTCTCATTGTGATTTGTGCCACGGAAGCGCCCGGCTTGGAAATTCATCTATCAACTCAGGCTTCTTCAACAAATTATGAAACCTTTGAATTTTGGAAGGAACTTGGCTTGACCCGGGTTGTTTTAGCACGTGAAGTGTCTATGGCTGAATTGGCTGAAATACGCCGGCGGACAGCAGTCGAGATTGAAGCTTTTGTCCATGGGGCTATGTGTATTTCTTATTCCGGCCGCTGTGTGCTTTCAAATCATATGAGCCATCGTGATGCTAACCGTGGAGGCTGCTCCCAATCCTGCCGTTGGAAGTACGATTTGTTTGATATGCCCTTTGGTCAGGAAAGGCGGTCTCTCAAAGGTGAGATCCCTGAAGAATTTTCGATGTCGGCAGTTGATATGTGCATGATTGAACATATTCCGGATATGATTGAAAATGGCGTTGACAGTCTGAAAATCGAGGGCCGTATGAAGTCTATTCATTATGTATCTACTGTCACCAACTGCTATAAGGCGGCTGTGGATGCTTATATGGAAAGTCCGGAAAAGTTTGCTGCTATTAAAGATGACCTCATTGATGAGTTGTGGAAAGTAGCACAGCGAGAGCTGGCAACAGGTTTTTATTATAAAACACCAAGTGAAAAAGAGCAGCTCTTTGGTGCACGTCGGAAAATTCCGCAGTACAAGTTTGTTGGAGAAGTAGTAGCTTTTGATGAAAAAAATAAAACAGCTACGATTCGCCAGCGCAATGTCATCAAAGAAGGGGATGCCGTCGAATTTTACGGCCCCGGTTTCCGTCATTTTGATTGCTATATCAGAGATCTGCATGATTCAGAGGGTAAGAAAATTGACCGGGCTCCTAATCCGATGGAATTGCTGACAATCACTGTACCAAAGCCTGTGAAGCCAGGAGACATGATTCGAACCTGTAAAGAAGGCTTAGTTAACTTATACAGAGAAGATGGAACAAGCCGAACGGTTCGGGTATGAACAGCGACTCAATCCTAAACCCTTAATCATTTTAAATAAAAAATGAACAGGAAGTCTTTTCTAAAACGTCTTGTTCATTTCTTTTTGTTTGTTAGTGTTTGGGAATAACGGACTGTTTTGGGGACAAGCGACAGGCGGTCGATATCTTTTACAGAGATAATGGTTGAAATATTTTTAGAAAAATTTTTAAGAACTAATTTTCCTTCTTTTTTATCATATTTGACCAAATCGCCGGTAAAACTTTTTTCGTCATAGATAGCATGAAGAGCCAGATGCTTTTCTTGGGCCTGCTTAATGGTGTAAGCAACCTGGTTAGCTTTGAGAGTCACCTCTTTTGGCTTAGCGCTTGGTTCAATAAATTCATATAAATAAGATTTCAGCAGTTGAAAAAATTTTTTCATCGTTATTTCCCTAAAAAATTGATAGAATGATTATACACCATTTTTGTCTAAAAAAAAATATTTTTCTCAAAAAAGGTGTCATTTTATCAGAATTTCCGAATAGACTTAATAGGAGGATATATGTCAGAATTTACATTTGAAATTGAAGAAAAACTTTTGGTTCTATCTGAAAATGACAAGGGCTGGACTAAGGAACTTAACCGTGTCAGTTTTAACGGAGCCCCCGCAAAATATGACATCCGTTCTTGGAGCCCGGATCACACAAAGATGGGCAAAGGAATCACTCTGACAAATGAAGAATTTCAGGTGATGGTGGATGCTTTTAGCAACAAAAAATGAGGGTTACTTGAAGTAACCCTCATTTTTTAAGGCATTAGATAAGGCTTTTGCTAAGAAAGTGATAATAGCCAGTTTTCCTAAATCCGGGAGAATAAAAGGTAAAACGCCGGATAAAAAAGCAGCTGTTGCAGACATTTTCGCTAGAAACATCAGCCCCAGCATACCCAATATAAAAGTCAGGCTGTCTCCCAGCAGATTGGCAAAGAAAATTGCTAAAGCGGAACTTCTAGGAGAAACAAGAGCAGAAGTCAGCGCTGCATAAGCAAGGAATCCCCATAAAAAACCAGCTGCCGGTCCTATCAGAGCAGCTAAGCCAGCTGTTCCTCCGGAAAAGACCGGCAGGCCGACAGCTCCCAAAAAGAGATAGAGCAGGAGACTCAAAACAGCCTCACGTTTTTGAAAAAGTGTTGCAACCAGACCGACAGCTAATGTTTGCAAAGTAAAAGGGATACTGCCTAAAGGGATTGTCAGCTGTGAGGCAGCAGCAATTATTGCAGCACCTAAGGCCGGCAGAACCAATCCTAGGGTTTTGGATGTCATTAAATTTTCCTCCACGATAAAAGTTAACCTTTTATTATTTATGGTTAACTAAATCATAAACTGTTTTTGAAAATCTGTCAAGCTGGACTTTATGTCTGATCTTTAAACCATCATACAGTTAAAGGCAGAATGATATTTTTACTTTCTCATTAAAAATCTGCAGAATCAGTGTTTTTGAAACTTTTTGTCTGAATTCATTATAGAGACCCGCAGACCTTGCCTGCTGTTAGCCAGCGGCTGTCTGCAAGCTTTGTCGCCTTAACAGTCGACTGCACCTTACTAGTTGTTCTGGCAGGGGTGCGCAGACGAAATCGAAGATTTCTGGCTTACCGCCAGCCGTAAACAACTGCAAGCTTTGTCGCCTTAACAGTCGACTGCACCTTACTAGTCGTTCTGGCAGAGGTGCGCAGACGAAATCATAGATTTCTGGCTTACCGCCATTTCATACGGATTTTTAACATTCATTGTATTCTAAAATAAAAAGTCCTCTTAAACAGACCCAGTTTAAGAGGACTTTTTACTGAGAAAATTCAGTTATTTTTTGAATCTATCGGCAAGGCCGATAAGGATAAAGACGGCCCCCAGTCCGATAAAACTGTACTTAGCCGCAAAAGTGCCATAAGTGATAAAGATAGCAGCAGATATAAAGGATATATAACTCTTGTTCATAGCTTATTTCATTGTCGGGAAGAGCAGCACATCGCGAATAGTTGTTGTGTCAGTAAGGAGCATTACCAGACGGTCAATCCCAATTCCCAGTCCGCCGGTAGGAGGCATACCATATTCGAGAGCTTCAATAAAGTCATAATCAATACCGGTAGCTTCTTCATCGCCCAGCGCTTTTGCCTGAGCTTGGGCCTCAAAGCGTTTTAGCTGATCAATAGGATCGTTTAATTCGGTGAAAGCATTAGCATATTCCTTTGTCACGATAAAAAGCTCAAAGCGGTCGGTAAAGCGCGGGTCTTCAGCATTTTTCTTAGCCAGAGGCGAAACTTCTACCGGATGTCCGTAAACAAAGGTGGGCTGAACCAAGGTTGGCTCGACACATTCTTCAAAGAAAGCATTAATAATATGACCGACCGAGGTAAAATGTTTCTCGATTGGGATATTATTTTCTTCGGCCAAGGTTTTAGCCTGCTCAAATGACATAGCCTGCCAGAAATCAATGCCGGTAACGTCCTTTATCAAATCGACAATATGAGCGCGTTTAAACGGTTCGTTGATTTTAATTTCCTGCCCTTGGTAATTGATTGGGCCGTCTCCTTTAACCGTTTTTGCAGCATGCTGGACAATGCCTTCTGTCAAATCCATAATATCATGATAATCAGCGTAAGCCTGATATACTTCAATTGAAGTAAATTCAGGATTATGAGTAGCATCCATGCCTTCATTACGGAAGATACGGCCTATTTCATAAACGCGTTCCATCCCTCCGACAATCAGTCGCTTGAGGTGCAGTTCAGTTGCAATACGCAGAACCATATCCATATTCTGAGCATTATGATGTGTCACAAAGGGTTTGGCTGCAGCACCGCCTGCTTCATTGTGCAAAACTGGTGTTTCAACTTCCAAAAAACCTAGCCCGTCAAGGTAATGGCGAATATCGGAAATAATCTGACTGCGGGTAACAAAACGCTCGAAACTCTCGCGGTTGGAAATCAAATCCAGATAGCGTTTGCGGTAAATGGTCTCCACATCGGTTAAACCATGGAATTTTTCGGGAAGTGGGCGCAGAGCCTTGGAAAGGTGGGTGATGTGAGTTGCTTTGATAGATAGCTCTCCCATATTTGTGCGCATGACTTGACCTGTTACACCAAGGAAATCACCAAGGTCAGCTTTTTTGAAAATGTCATAATTTTCTTCTCCGACTGTGTCTTTGCGGACATAAATCTGAATTTGCCCTTGTCTGTCCTGCAGATGAGCAAAGCCCACCTTGCCTTTGCCTCGTTTGGTCATCAGCCGGCCGGCAATAACCGCCGTTTCATTGAGAGCATCCAGCTCTTCTTTTGTTTTCTTACCGTATTTTTCTATCAACTGGCCGGAAACAGCTGTTCGCTCAAAACGTTTGCCAAATGGATCGATTCCCTGTTCAAGCAGAGCAGACATCTTCTCACGGCGGACAAGCTGCTGGTCATTGAGTTCTTCTGTATGTTGGTTAGACATAGTTTCCTCCCCTAAGTAGTACATCTTATTGTACCACAAAAGCTGACAGATAACATCTTTATTTTTAGTGAAAAAAGAGGGAGGTTTAAGCTGCAGCAAAGGGACTGCGTTGAAATCGCTGTTAAAAAATAGTATAATGGGGTAGCTTATGAAATTTTAAGAAAGAATAAATCACATGATTACTTCAATTGTTTTTGATGTTGACGACACTATTTATGATCAGCAGGCCCCTTATCGGCTGGCTATGGAGCAGTCTTTCCCTGATTTTGATATGGCAGTGATTAATCAAGCCTATATTCGCTTTCGCCACTATTCTGACCAAGGGTTTCCGCGTGTCATGTCAGGTGAATGGACAACGTCCTATTTTCGTTTTTGGCGCTGCAAAGAAACACTGAAGGATTTTTCTTACCGCGAAATCAGCCCTGAGGAAGGGGCCCGTTTTCAGGCAATGTATGAAGATGAACTGGAAAACATCACCATGCTTGATGAAATGCGGCTGACTCTGGACTTTTTAAAGGAAAAAAATGTGCCTATAGGTATCATTACCAATGGTCCGACTGAACACCAGCTCAAGAAAATTAAAAAGTTAGGTCTGTATGATTATGTTGATCCAAAACGTGTACTGGTCAGTCAGGCCACAGGTTTTCAGAAGCCTGAAAAAGAACTGTTTAATCTGGCAGCAGAGCAGTTTGATATGAATCCTGCTACAACGCTTTATGTTGGTGACTCATATGATAATGATGTTATGGGGGCTTTTAACAGCGGCTGGCATTCCATGTGGTTTAACCACCGCGACCGAGTTTTAGCGCCTGGGGTCAGACCGGTTTTTGACTTAGAAATTGACAGTTTTGAACAGCTCTACGGAGCTGTTAAAGTGCTCTTTGACCTGCCGGATAATAAATTTATTTTTGATGCCAATGATAAAAAGAATCCTATCCTGCAGCTGGGGATTAATAACGGCCTGATGATGGCAGCAGAGCGCCTTCTGGCCAGCAATATGAGCGTGGATAAGGTGGTTATCCTGCTGCGCTTAAATAAAAATCAGGAAAAAGTCCTGCGTATGAAGTATACAAAACTATCCTAGTTTACTCCCTGCAGCTAACCGCTGCCTTCACTGATTCTTAGAAAAACCCTTGTTTCTAAAAAGGGTTTTTATTATGGCTTTAAGACGTTTTTTAAAAAGAGAAAAATAAAAAACCACCTACAAGGTGGTAGCTATATGATTTTTAGCTTTCATTTACTTATTGCTTGCTTTAGGATTTCTGCTGTGCTGTGGCTTCCTCGGGTATTTCCGCCAGGTAGGACCGATCATTCCATAATAGACAGCTGTATTCCTCAAAATTGTTTGTCTCTAAGACAGTGAGACTGAGATTGTCCAAACCGCCTAGCCGGCGCAGATTAGCAGGTGTAAAGCCTAAAAGCGAACGGATAGAAGCTGTTAGGTTGGCGCCGTGTCCGATAAATAAGACATTATCAAACGGTTTATGCCTGAGAGAAAAAACAAGGTCTCTGACGCGCTGGGTTGTTTGATAAACGGACTCAGCTTCAAACATACTGGCATTAAACTTAGCTAAGTTGTGTCTGAATGCTTTCATTTGCTGAGGATAGATAGAAGTCATAGTACTGATTTTGCTGCCCTCTAATTTTCCCAGCTGCCATTCACGCAGAGCCGGCGTATAGTGAATGATTTTTGGTTTTTTATTTTGATGATTGATAATTCGAACGGTCTCTTTGGCGCGTTTTAAATCGCTGGAATAGACCGCATCAAAAGGGATATGTGCAAGATAACGCCCTAAGGCCTCACATTCCTCTATACTTTCTTCTAACAGCGGAGAGTCGCCTCCAGCTCCTTGGAAGCGCCCCTCCATATTCCACAGTGTTTTGCCGTGTCTGACAAAATAAAGTTTCATTACTTGTCTATCCTTCCTAATTTTATTCAATAATATCAGCGAATTCTGCCTGAACAAAAGAGGCTAAATCTTGACTGTCTATTCTGACTGAGCGGCCGATTTCGCCGGCAGAGACAATAACAGTTCCTTTTTCAGCAGCCGTATTGTCTATAAATATAGGGAAACGGTGTTTTTGGCGGATACCGACAGGATTGTTAGCGCCATGGACATAGCCGGTTGTTTTTTGCAGGTTTTTCTGAGGAATCATTGTTACTTTTTTATTGGCAGAGACCTTAGCCAATTTTTTCTCAGACAGGTGCTCTGTGATAGGGACGATACCGATAATCGGCCCGCTTTTATCGCCGGAAAGTGCTAGTGTTTTAAAAATATCAGAATGTTCAATTTCCTGAGGCAGCTCACCGGTCAAAGCATTCACTGTCAAACTGTCATAAGGAATGCCGGCTTTATCAAGGATTTGTTCCACCAGCGTCTTTTTCTTTCTTTTTTTCTTGCTCATTTTTTATCCTTGCCTGATAACCATAAAAAATAGTATAACAATCTTATCATTATTATACCATTTTCTTTTTATTTTTGATATTTGCATGCTCTGTCATCATAAAGCAGCTTTTTTGAAAAAGTGCTGCCTAAGCGTTAGAAATTGCCATTGAGCCCAATTTTATTCGGACTGAGGAAGCTAATGTTCCGGCAGAAAAAAGCGGTTCTGCACTGTCAGCAGGATCAGCACCGAAATGATGACAAACAGCAAGGTGATGATGCCTGCACTGCCGTTAACCAGCAAAGAATAGTAAAAAGGGGACATTCCTTTTGGAGCGTAAGACGACCAAAAGATGATACCGGCAAGAAAGTGCCAGAAATACCGAACTGAGACGGCCAAAAAAGCAGCAGCAAAAGCCAGTGAAAAAACTTTTTGACTTTGCTTTTGCCTGAGTGCTTTCTGCAAAGGGGCAGCTAAAACTCCGGCCAGTCCCATTGAGGCAAAGGCCAGAATATATTCCAATAAAACCTGACTGAGGCTTAAATAATAGACTCTTCCCAAAATAAAATGCAGCAGTCCCCAGATTAATCCGGCAAGTATTCCGTATTTGCTGCCTCTGCGCAGAGAAAACAAAACGAGGGGAACAGCGCCGAAAGAAGGAGTGAACCAACTGGCAAAATCAGGGATAAGCGACAGAGCCATGGCTAAAGCTGCGATAACAGCAGCTTCAATAAGGGCATTAACTTTACTGGACATAAAAAAACTCCTTTGCATTTTCAAAGAAGTCTGTCAGGCCACCAAATATTTCAAATGGTCACAATCCCTACGCTCGTTCTAACGAGATCAGGTTTTGAGGATTTCGCAGATGCGATCTCAGCCGAAGCACTCCTTTGTGATGTTCAACTCTCTATTTACTTGTTTACACTATAGCATAAAAAGAATTCTCTTGTCAATAAGAAAACCGTTTGACTAAGCAAACGGTTATTCTTCTATTTTGCCGAAAAGCTTCTCATAAGTTTCTTTAGTGTCCTTGGTGACAGCAATTTGGTTTAAGTCTAAAGGACTGCTGAAGCCGTTGAGATAGCCCTGCGATGTATATTGATGAAGATCGTAATCTAAGTCAGTCTCGGGGGCACTGTTGTAATAACCTGAATCAGAACCATAGGTCGGAATCCAGACAGCATCAAAACCGTCTACGGAAATCCCTTGTTCTTCCATGAAATAGGTGCCGATATAGATACCGATATTCTCGGCTCCTAAACGCTCAAGCTCTTCTCGGAAAGCTTTGACCCCTTTATTCATGTTTGACATGGTTTCTTCTTCAACGTCAATCCAATAAAAAGTAGGATTATAAGGAGAAGCATTTTCGTAAAATGTTTTCGCCTCTTCCTTCATTTCCTTAATGCTGGTTCCTAAAGCATAGCTGTAAACAGCAACGGGAACATCGCGTTTTTGGAATTCTTCAATATGTGTCTTAAACGATTTATCAATACCTGTCGTATAGGCGGCATTGCTATCTTTGCTGATTTGTGATCCTCCATAAACACGCACGATAGCTCCGGATATATTTTGTGATAAAGTATCATAGTCAATCTCACTCGGAAGCTGCCATCCTGATACATCGATAATCGGATTAAGAACAAATGTGTCTTCCTCTGGATCTGTTGTTGTCGTTTCTTGATCTCCCTGACTGCTGGTAGAAGGAATCGTCTTCTCTGCAGTCACTATCCGATTTTTTAAGATATTATCGGTGTGAACCTTACTGGCAATAAGTAAGATGCTGAGGAGACTGAAAAAAACGAAAACAACAATTGGCTTAATTCTTCTTCTCATTGTTTTTATTGTAACCTAAAACTATGAAAAAATCAAAATTCTTACCGCTTTTATCCTTATTTGCAGAATTTTTTTCAAAAATAAGCAAAGCGCTTACAATAACTGGCTTAGATATAATTAATAGCTATAACAAATCATAATATAAATATAATTTACAGCTATAGCGTTCTTTGTTAAAATAAAGCCATTAAGGTGATACAGGGAGGACAGTGTAATGGTAAAAAAGTATTTTGAACATGTCGGCTCTTTTCTTCGGCCGCAGGAGCTTCTCGAGGCGCGTGAAGCATTTGCCCGTGGGGAGCTGTCTGAGCAAGAACTGAAGGCGGTTGAAGATAAGTGCATCAGAGAATTGGTTGATAAGCAGCTGGCTGCTGGGCTGGAGAAGGTTACTGATGGAGAATTCAGACGCAGTTACTGGCATCTTGATTTCTTCTGGGGATTCGGCGGAGTTGAGCATGTTCAGGCAGCAGAAGGCTATCATTTTCATGATGAAACGACACGGCCAGATTCTGCCTTGCTGACCGGTAAAATATCAGGAGATAATCATCCCTTTGTTGAAGCCTACCAATTTTTAAAGGAATATGTTGACACCAAGGGCGGAAGTGCTGAAGCTAAGTACACTATTCCAGCTCCGGCCCAGTTCTACTTTGAACTGATTCGAGATGCTGAGCATGTGGCGCAGCTGAAAGCTATTTATCCGGATTTCGAGGATTTGCGCCGCGATATCCAAGCGGCTTATTTACAGGTTATTAGCGATTTGGTGGCTGCTGGTCTAAAAACCCTTCAAGTCGATGATTGTACTTGGGGAACCTTAGTCGATAATCAGTTCCTGACGGCTTGGGGTGCTGCCGGCGGGCAGACGGCAGAAGATGTCCGCAAAGAACTAGGCGGTATCTTTTTGACTTTAAACAATGATGTCTATCAAAATGTGCCGGAGGGTCTGCAGGTCAACACCCATGTCTGCCGCGGCAATTATCATTCAACTTGGGCTTCTTCCGGAGGATATGAGTCTGTAGCCGCTGACCTTTTTGGCAAAGAAAAGGTTACCAGCTATTTCTTAGAATTTGATACAGAGCGCTCTGGCGGTTTTGCTCCTTTGGCAGAAATAAGCGATAATAAAGTAGCTGTTCTTGGTTTGATTACAAGTAAAAAAGCAGAACTCGAGGATAAGGCCGCTATTATAGCCAGAATTCGGGAAGCTGCTGACTACCTTCCGCTTGATCAGCTCTGGCTGTCTACACAATGCGGCTTTGCTTCAACTGAAGAAGGAAATATTTTAACAGAGGCTGATCAATGGAAAAAATTGGCGCTTGTCAAAGAAATTATCGATGAAGTTTGGACAGACTAAGCGAAAAGAGCTTTGTTACAGCATTTCAGCTGTAATTTCTTTCACTCTCCCTTTCCAGCTTCGGGCAGATTCTATTTGCCTGTTCTTGTGATTCCTGCTCATCTGACTGACCTGATTATTAGAAAGCTTAATCAGCAGCTGTGTGTTAGGAATATAAGAAAGTGTCGTAAGAGTTTGGGATATTGTTTGTTCCAAGCTTTTTTTGCTGAGCAGCAGAAGCTATGTTCAGAGAAGAAGTCAGCTGTTTAGAACATGGGTCAGTATTTTTCTCTGACCTTGACAGGTTAAAAGCTTTAGGCTAAACTAAAACCATATGGAAAGAAAAGGACTCTCGTCAGCTTTGCAGCAAATCAGCCGAATTGCTGTATTATCGGCTTTATGTGTTGCTTTGCGTTATGTCTTTGCTGGTTTGCCTAACATACAGCCGATAACAGCCATTTTTTTACTGGTTTCTGTTATCTGGGGCTACCGTCAAAGCTTTTGGGTTATGGCAGTGACCATGTTGGTTTCGTCTTTTCTCTTAGGTTTTGGTCCTTGGGTATTATGGCAGATTATTGCTTTTGCTCTCATCATTCTGATATGGCGCGACCTGCTTTACCCGCTGACAGAAAGGCTGTGGTCCGGACGGATGGTAAGGCTTGTCTTGCAGTCTTTTTTTGCTGGTCTGCTCGGGGCACTCTACGGTTGTATCATTGACTTCTGCTATGCTCTTCTTTACAGCATGCCTTGGTGGACTTATGTTCTGGCAGGGCTCAGCTTCAATTTAGCTCACGCATTGTCGACAGTCTTTTTTTACCCGCTGTTAGTAACTAGTTTTAGGAGATTAATCTATGAAAAAAATCAGTAAGCTTATCATGACAGCTCTTTCGTTTATTGTGCTAACGGCCTGCAGTACCGACAGCACGGCCACTTCATCAAACTCGGCATCGTCAGATACTGGGACAGTTCAGTTGATTGTTCAGGAAGACAGTAATACGATTGATGAAAATGTCACCTTTGAAAAAGGCGATACTGTGATGGATGTCCTGCAGGATAATTATGAAGTTGAAGAGACGGACGGCTTTATCACGGCCATCGATGGTATAAAACAAGATGAAGAGGCCGGTAAATACTGGATGTTTACAATCAATAATGAGCTGGCGCCTAAGGCTGCTGACCAAATAAAAGTTAAAAACGGCGATAAAATTGAATTTTACCAAGATGTTTATGACAATTAAAAAAAAAGACTTTCTTCTGATTCAGCCTGACAGCTGGCTTCCGAAGAGAGTCTTTTTATTAAAGTTAGCAGACCCGTTTAAAAATCCGTGAAAAAAGACGGTAAGTCCGAAATCTTCGATTTCGTAGACGCCCCTCTGCCAAGATGGCTAGAAAGGTGCGGTCGGCTGTAAAGACGACAAAGCCTTCAGACATCTACGGCTTTCTTATCAAGAACTAGTAGACCAAGATTGCCTACTGCGGTATTTTCACTTGGATTTTAGGTTGGGGCCTGTTAGGGTTCATCGGGATGCCAAATTTTTAAGGCAAAGAGGGTATCTTGCCTGCATAGAATGTTCTACAGCAGTTGCTCAATAGCAGGAGCAATCTTACGGGGGTCAGTTTTAGATGAAAATCTCTTGACAACATTGCCTTGCCGGTCAATTAAAAATTTAGCGAAATTCCATTCAATTTTTTGGCCCAACGGCCCCTTTTTTTCAGATTTCAGCCAATCATAAAGCTTAATAGCATTTTTACCGTTAACATCGACCTTAGCAAAACGCGGGAAGCTTGTTTGATAATTCAAGGTGCAAAAAGCATTGATTTCCTCAGCTGTTCCCGGTGCTTGACCTTTAAACTGATTGCAGGGAAAGTCAAGGATAGTGAAGCCTTGTGTCCGGTAAGTATCATAGAGCTGCTGAAGTCCTTCATACTGGGGAGTTAGGCCGCAGCCTGTTGCAGTGTTAACTACTAATACAACTGAATCCTGGTATTCCCTTAGGGAAATCTCTTCCTCATTTTGAGCTTTAACTGTAAAGTCATAAAGATTTGCCATTTCTGCCATTTCCTCCTTTTTCCATTTATCTGCTGCGGGGTAGATTAGTTAACATATTTCTAAGGAGAAGCGAGTGTGTTGTTCTGTTTTTCAGATAATGATAGCAAAACAACGGCTGCGCTTTCTCTGTAATTTTTATTACAGTATATCAGAATTTTAGGGTTCTTGCATCATTTTGAGGGAGGAGAGTGACTGCAGGAGGGCAAAATATGGGTTACTTTTGAGCTGAAAAATGGTATGATAGGAAGGTATATAAAATCTAGTCCGCCATAAGATAAGTTATCAGGCTTCGTGCTTAAGAAGAATGGTTTTTGGCGGGAGTTTATTTGCCTGTACTTGTACGCAGGCCGGCTAAAGCTAAAGGAGAGAAAAGCATTGTCCATAAAAAAATTAGAAAGTAACAGCAATCAAGCCATTATTACTGAAGAAGTCAATATTTTAAAGGATTTGCTTGAAGAAACAACTCGCCAAATGATTGGCGATGAAGCCTTTGCTAAAATTGAGAGAATTTTGGTATTGTCGGCCAAAGAAGACTATTTTGAGCTGGAAAAAATTGTCGCTCAGATGACAAATGAAGAGATGGTCGTTGTTTCTCGTTATTTTTCAATTCTTCCCCTTTTAATCAATATTTCCGAAGATGTTGATTTAGCTTATGAAATCAACTATCAAAATAATACTGGTAGGGACTATTTGGGGAAACTTTCTGCGACAATTAGTATGGTGGCGGAAAATGAAAAAGCCGAAGAAATTCTTGAACAGGTTAATGTCGTTCCTGTTCTGACGGCCCATCCGACACAAGTTCAGCGCAAAACAGTCCTTGAGCTGACCAATAAAATTCATGATTTGCTTCGGAAGTACCGTGATGTTAAGGCGGGTGTTGTCAACCAAGAAAAATGGTATGCTGATCTGCGGCGTTATGTCGAAATTATTATGCAGACGGATATTATCCGAGAAAAAAAACTGAAGGTAAAAAATGAAATCACCAATGTCATGGAGTATTATAATTCATCGTTAATTCAGGCCATTACAAAATTAACAGCTGAGTATAAAAAGTTAGCAGCAGCAAAAGGACTGCAGCTGGATAATCCTAAGCCGATTACGATGGGAATGTGGATTGGCGGAGACCGTGACGGTAACCCTTATGTAACAGCCGAAACATTGGCCTTGTCTGCAACTGTGCAAAGTGAAGTTATTATCAACTATTATATTGAAAAACTTTCAGAGCTCTATCGTACCTTTTCACTCTCAACAAGCTTGACGCAAATCAGTCCAGCCGTTGAAAAACTGGCTCAACTGTCTGAGGATAAGTCTATTTACCGTGAGAATGAGCCCTACCGCAAGGCTTTTAACTATATTCAGTCTCGTTTGGTTCAAACCCTAATCAGC
Source organism: Streptococcus huangxiaojuni (assembly GCF_040930515.1). NCBI lineage: Bacteria > Bacillati > Bacillota > Bacilli > Lactobacillales > Streptococcaceae > Streptococcus > Streptococcus huangxiaojuni. The sequence continues at coordinate 26,722 of NZ_JBFQEG010000015.1, read as the reverse complement.
TTAAATGTAAATCAGCCTCCTTTTGCTGAAAGTGCAGAGAGGCAGAGTGTGTACAGCGATATCAACACTGGAAGCAGCAATGCTTCTGTTCTGGCTAAATTTTTACAGGGCCGAATGCAGACAGTCAGCTCTGAGCTGAAGGATTCTGAAATTCCTAGTTATCAAACGGCTCTAGATTTTAAAGCAGATTTGCTGCTTATCAAGGATTCTCTCTTGCAGAATGGTGATGCAGCTTTATTATCGGGAGATTTTGATGATCTACTGCAGGCCGTTGATGTTTTTGGTTTTTATCTGGCCAGTATTGACTTAAGGCAGGATTCCAGTGTGCAGGAGGCCTGTGTTGCCGAACTCCTTAAATCAGCCAATATTTGCAGTGACTACAGTGCCTTGTCCGAAGCGGAAAAATGCCGGCTTTTGTCTAAACAGCTTCTTGAGGATCCGCGCACACTCGCATCAGCCCATGCGGAAAAATCAGAAGGGCTTCAAAAAGAGCTGGCTATTTATCAAACAGCACGTCACCTAAAAGATAAACTGGGTGAGGATGTTATCAAACAGCATATCATTTCGCATACTGAAAGCGTCTCTGATATGTTTGAATTGGCTATTATGCTTAAAGAAGCTGGTCTGATTAATAAAGACGGAGCCCGGGTTCAGATTGTTCCGCTTTTTGAGACAATTGAAGACCTGGACAATGCCTGCGCTATCATGGAAGATTATCTTAGCTATGAGCTTGTTCAAAACTGGATTGCAGCCAATCACAACTATCAGGAAATTATGCTCGGTTATTCTGACAGCAACAAGGACGGCGGCTACCTGTCTTCAGGCTGGACACTGTACAAGGCTCAAAACGAGCTGACCCGGATAGGAGAAAAGTACGGGGTGAAAATTACCTTTTTCCATGGCCGAGGCGGGACAGTCGGCCGCGGCGGCGGCCCATCCTACGAAGCGATTACTTCTCAGCCCTTCGGCTCTATTAAAGACCGTATCCGTCTGACAGAACAAGGGGAGATTATCGAAAATAAATACGGCAATAAAGACGTTGCTTACTACAATTTGGAAATGCTGATATCAGCTGCTGTTGACCGCATGGTTACCCGAATGATTACCAATCCGGACGAGATTGATGATTTTCGGGCAACTATGGACGGTATCGTGGCAGACAGCAACCGCATATATCGCCGTCTAGTTTTTGAAAATCCGCATTTCTATGATTATTTCTTCGAAGCCAGTCCGATTAAAGAGGTCTCCAGTCTCAATATCGGTTCTCGTCCGGCAGCCCGTAAGACAATTACAGAAATTTCGGGTCTGCGAGCCATTCCTTGGGTTTTCTCTTGGTCTCAAAACCGCGTTATGTTCCCCGGCTGGTATGGTGTCGGATCAGCCTTTAAGCACTTTATAGACCAAGCACCGGAGAATTTGGCAAAGCTGCAGCATATGTATGAAACATGGCCGTTTTTCCATTCCTTACTATCCAATGTTGATATGGTACTGTCCAAATCCAACATGAATATTGCCTTTCAGTACGCACAGTTAGCTGAAAAGCAAGAAGTCCGCGAAGTTTTTAATACTATTCTGGACGAATGGCAGTTGACTAAGGATACGATTTTGGCGATCGAAAAACATGAGGAGCTGCTGGAAGAAAACCCTTCCTTACGTGCCAGTCTGGATTATCGGCTTCCTTATTTCAATGTTCTCAACTATTTACAGATTGAACTGATAAAACGCCTGCGGCACAATGAATTGGATGAAGATTATGAAAAGCTTATCCATACCACAATTAACGGGATTGCTACCGGGCTGAGGAATTCCGGTTGATACAGTCTTTTTACTAAAATCTACGGCAGGACTAAAGTTGATTTCTCAACAGTCAGCTTAATCCTGCTTTTGCCTTATATCAGGACATTCTGCTGGATTTTAGGCTGCTCTGTGACCTATCAGGCATCTCTCTGCTTTTTTTTGCTGGTGAAAGATGATATAATGCTTTATGATAACGTCACATTTAGAGGAAAACATGAAAATTGATAAAAAGCATTTATTAAATTATTCTATTTTACTGCCCTACTTAGTTCTTTCGGTACTGGGTCTCATTATCGTTTATTCCACAACCAGTGCGACTTTGATCCAATACGGCGGCAACCCTTTTCGCTCTGTTTTAAATCAAGGTATCTTTTGGATAATCAGCTTGTTAGCTATCTGGTTTATTTACCGACTGAAATTAAATTTCTTAAAAAATTCAAGAGTACTGACTACTGCAATGCTGATTGAGGTTGTTCTGCTCCTAATTGCCCGCTTTTTTACTCAGGAAGTGAACGGTGCTCACGGCTGGATTGTTATCGGCCCGATCAGTTTTCAGCCGGCTGAATATTTAAAGATTATCATGGTTTGGTTTCTGGCTTTTACATTTGCCAGAAAGCAAAAACTGATTGAAACCTATGATTATCAGGCCCTGACCAGACGGCGCTGGTTTCCAAGAAATTGGAGCGATTTAAGGGACTGGCGCCTGTATTCTTTACTGATGATAGCATTAGTAGCAGCACAGCCTGACCTTGGGAATGCGGCCATTATTGTTTTGACTGTTATTATTATGTACTCTGTCAGCGGTGTTGCTTATAAATGGTTTTCGACCATTCTGACGGTTATTGTCGGCCTTTCTTCACTGTTTTTAGGAACAATTGCTGTTGTCGGAGTAAAAAACATGGCTAAAATACCAGTTTTTGGCTATGTTGCCAAGCGTTTCAGCGCTTATTTCAATCCCTTTAAGGATTTGACAGACTCGGGGCATCAGCTGGCTAATTCTTATTATGCGATGAGCAATGGCGGCTGGTTTGGTATGGGACTGGGAAATTCTATCGAAAAGCGCGGCTATTTGCCGGAGGCTCATACCGATTTTGTCTTTTCAATTGTAATTGAGGAACTCGGTCTAATCGGTGCCATTATGATTTTGGCCTTAGTTTTCTTCTTGATTCTGAGGATTATGAATGTTGGCTTAAAAGCCAGGGATCCCTTTAATTCTATGATTGCTCTCGGGGTCGGCGGTATGATTCTGATGCAGGTTTTTGTCAATATCGGAGGAATATCCGGCTTGATTCCATCTACCGGGGTTACCTTTCCCTTCTTATCGCAGGGGGGGAACAGTTTACTGGTTTTATCAGTTGCCATCGGTTTTGTCCTAAATATTGATGCTAATGAAAAAAGAGAAAGTATTTTAGAAGAAGCAGAGGAGCAGTATCAGTCACAGATCAATCCTGCAGCTGAAATCTGATTGTTTCTTTATTATCTTTCAGAAAAGTTAAAGAAAGGACTTAGGAGAAAGTTATAGCTCAGTTTTTGTCTCTCCGGCCGGCACATTTAGCTTGTGCCGGCTTTTTAAGTCCAATTCTGTCCTTTTATCTGAAATAAAAATGCTTATTTATCTTAGCTTTTTTTAGCAGAGAAAGAATTAGTTAAAATAGGCATAAAATACTTGCATTTTCATTGTAATTTGTTAAAATAGTAGGGTAAAGTTAGACTGTATTGCCTACCGTCTATCTATAAAATATATTTTATTGGAGGCTTTTCCTAAAATGGCAAAAGAAAAATACGATCGTAGTAAACCACACGTTAACATTGGTACAATCGGCCACGTTGACCATGGTAAAACGACATTGACTGCAGCGATTACAACTGTTTTGGCACGCCGTCTTCCAACAGCTGTTAACCAGCCGAAAGACTATGCCTCAATCGATGCTGCTCCGGAAGAACGTGAACGCGGTATCACTATCAATACAGCTCACGTTGAATATGAAACTGAAAAACGTCACTATGCTCACATCGATGCACCTGGACACGCGGACTACGTTAAAAACATGATTACCGGTGCTGCCCAAATGGATGGTGCTATCCTTGTAGTTGCTTCAACTGACGGTCCTATGCCGCAAACACGTGAACACATCCTTCTTTCACGTCAGGTTGGTGTTAAAAACCTTATCGTCTTCATGAATAAGGTTGACTTGGTTGACGACGAAGAATTGCTTGAATTGGTTGAAATGGAAATCCGTGATCTTCTTACAGAATACGATTTCCCAGGAGATGACCTGCCTGTTATCCAAGGTTCAGCTCTTAAAGCTCTTGAAGGTGACACTGCTCAGGAAGATATCATCATGGAATTGATGGATACAGTTGACAGCTATATTCCAGAACCAGAACGTGACACTGACAAACCATTGCTTCTTCCAGTCGAAGATGTCTTCTCAATTACTGGACGTGGTACTGTTGCTTCAGGTCGTATTGACCGCGGTACTGTTCGTGTTAACGACGAAGTTGAAATTGTTGGTATCAGAGATGATATCCAAAAAGCTGTTGTTACCGGTGTAGAAATGTTCCGCAAACAGCTTGATGAAGGTTTGGCCGGCGATAATGTCGGTGTGCTTCTGCGCGGTATCCAACGTGATGAAATTGAACGCGGTCAAGTGCTTGCTAAACCAGGTTCAATCAATCCGCATACGAAATTTAAAGGTGAAGTTTATATCCTTACTAAAGAAGAAGGCGGACGTCACACACCATTCTTCAACAACTACCGTCCACAGTTCTACTTCCGTACAACTGACGTGACAGGTTCAATCGAACTGCCTGCAGGTACAGAAATGGTTATGCCTGGTGATAACGTGACTATCGATGTTGAGTTGATTCACCCAATCGCGGTTGAACAAGGAACAACCTTCTCTATTCGTGAAGGCGGACGTACAGTTGGTTCAGGTATCGTTTCAGAAATTGAAGCTTAATGACCTGCTTTCCCAAACGATATAAGCGTCAGACATTTATTTATAAAAACTCACTGCCTTAAGGCAGTGAGTTTTTTTCTATATTCTATTGATAGAAAAACAGTCGTTTTTCCTTGTTTTATTCACTGGTGCCATTGGTTTAAGCGCTCCATCAAAAGCTCACGGTAAGCTTGGCCGGCAGCTTCATTTTCTTTTTTGCTGCCGCCGGTTGCTATAAGTCCGTAGGGACTTGCAAGATAGCCTCCCTCTGCAAAGATATGGCCGGCTTTATCATAAATGTGGAGTTCAGCTCGTTCTCCTTGAGTTTTCTTGATTACTTTTGCCATACTGGCACTGGGCCACATACGATCATCGCCTCCTGCAAAAATCAAGATATCGGCATCAGCAGCTTCTTGGAGGATCTCATAATCAGCAGCCTTGTCAGTATTGGCAATTGCTGTGCGGTAAAGAGGCTCATAGGAGGTCGGTGCTCCGCTTACCATACCAAATAAGAAAGCGATATACTCTGGAAAACCGGCATGCATGGTTGAGATATAGGGGAGCTCTTTTCCTTTATAAGTCCATGATGAGCTGATGTTTTCATAATCCAGACCGTTGAAATTATAAGCACTTGGTGCCATGAGAATGATATGGTCAATCTCTGAATAATAGTTAACAAGATTGAGGCAGAGTTCAGCCCCTTTAGAAGCCCCATACAGTGTAAGTGGAGCAGGATCAGTTACGTTTTTCTCAATATAAGCCAGTACTTCATCAAAGAAATCAATTGGAATTTTTGAAAGGGAGGGCTGCTGATTTGGCATACCGTAGCTAAAGAGTGACAGCACTTCATAGCCTTGAAGGGCAAAACTGACTCCTTCATAATAACCGGGAGATCCTTCAGAACCGCCGAAAGTAACGACAACTCCTTTTTTAGTTTTTTTGCTGGGTCTAAGATGAAAGCCATTCAGATAATCACCCTTAATATGCTCTATCTGCACTCCTTCATACTCAGAAGGGTAAAGATCAAGGTTCGTCGGATCTGAATAAATAGAACTACTGTCAACCTGTTTATATTTATTGTAGACAGAATGATTATACAAGCGCAAAACGACAATAATGGCGATGAAAAGAACGATTAAGACAGCAGCATATTTTAATAGCCTTAAAAAGATTTTCATCAGACAACCTCCTTTTAAATAAGATACAAAGGCCGTTAAGAACGCAAAAGGAAAATAGGAGACTGACCGCTGAGTCACTAAAGACTCAAGGGAAGTCTATCTTTTTCCCGCAGCGTTTAGGCCGTGTTCAATTCACCAAGATACAAAGGCCGTATAAAGCTCACAGCAAAAATAGGAAAACTGACGAAGAAACCTCAGTTTCTAGGAAGTTTTGTACTCACAAGAGCAGCCACATTCGTACGTCAGCTTATGATTCCTACGACTGCGTCTCTTTTTTGCAAAGAGCTTAGGCCGTGTTCAATTAGGGTAATTCAAGAAAAACTATGATTGATGTATGTGAGGTTTTTAAAAGCAGATTTTATTTAGCTGCTGGTTTTTAATGCCAAAGGATATTATGATGCCTGTAATTGCAGCAGCATTTTTGACTGTGATTAGTGATAAATTTATAACATTTTCTACTATCAGTATAGCACCCCTGGTTTTATTAGTCAATAAAAAAGTGAATTATTTTTAACATATTACCGATCAGTGACCTGACTGAGAGCAGCCTTTAATATTTCCAGAAAATATGCTACAATAGGAAACGTAAAATAAAATAAGAAGAGGTAAGTGAAATGTCACGTAAACCAATTATTGCAGGTAACTGGAAGATGAATAAAACAGCTGCTGAAGCGCGTGAGTTCATTGATGCAGTGAAAAATCAGATACCAGCAAATACGCTTGTTGATACTGTTGTTGGTGCACCCGCTCTTTTCCTCGAAGGGATTAAAAAAGGCGTTCGGGATACTGAACTGAAAGTGGCAGCGCAAAATTGCTATTTTGAAGATTACGGTGCCTTCACTGGGGAAAACAGTCCGGCGACTCTTGCTGCACTGAATGTTGACTATGTTATTATCGGACATTCAGAACGCCGGGATTACTTCCATGAAACAGATGATGATATCAATAAAAAAGCCCATGCTATTTTCAGAAACGGCATGATTCCGATTATTTGCTGCGGGGAATCACTTGAAACTTATGAGGCAGGTAAGGCTGTTGAATTTGTCGGTGCTCAGGTTTCTGCAGCCCTTAAAGGTTTAACAGCTGATCAGGTAGCTTCCTTAGTGCTGGCATATGAACCTATCTGGGCTATCGGTACTGGTAAATCAGCTACACAAGATGATGCCCAAAAAATGTGTAAGGCTGTCCGTGATGTTGTAGCAGCTGATTTTGGTCAAGAAGTTGCCGATAAGGTACGGGTTCAGTACGGCGGTTCTGTTAAACCTGAGAATATTGCTGATTACATGGCTTGTCCTGATGTTGACGGTGCTCTGGTCGGCGGTGCTTCTCTTCAGCCGGACAGTTTCCTTGCCCTGCTTGACTTCGTAAACTAAGATTTTTTAGGTACTGGCGAAAACTGACAATATAAAAAGGCATTCTTTTAGGCTGAGGCTGGTTAGCAATCAGCGTAAAAGAAGGCCTTTTAGTATTTTGCAGTCCATTTTGTCAAAGCAGCAAAAAGGTTTCAAATTCAGCTTTAAGCTGTGATTTGAAACCTTTTCTCTTCGTATAGACGATTCATTCAGTGTTGCCAAGCAGACTAACTAACGGTGTGTGTAGTAATAAGCGTAAGTCCATGCAGCAACATTAGGAACAACAACCAAACCAATTACAGCAGCTGTAGCCATAAGCTCACCTCCTTTCAAAAAGATACAAAGGCCGTTAAAAGAGCAAAGCAAAAATAGGAGACTGGACGAAGAGCCTCAAGGCTCTAGGACAGGCTATCTTTTTTGCACAGCTCTTAGGGCGTGTTCAGTTCACCAAGATACAAAGGCCGTTCGAACTCACAGCAATAGCGGGAGATTAGACGAAGCTGGGACAGACTATGTTTCTTAAAATAATGATAATAGTATTCGTTTTATTTCAAAAGGACATGTGTGTCCTGTTGAAGAAGAACTGTGACTTGATACAATGCTAAAATAAGAAATGAAGTACAGTGAGAGGCAAGGAATGGATAAAATTAAGGCTGTCGGTCTGTCAAAAAGGTTTAACAAGCATGTGGCTTTAAATCAGATTTCTTTTTCTGTGAAAGAAGGAGAAATTTTTGGTTTTCTTGGTCCATCGGGTGCTGGCAAGACAACTGCCATCAATATCGTAACGAATCAGCTGAAAGCTGATAGCGGGCAAGCTGAGATACTGGGGAAAAATGCCCAGCATCTTCAGGCGGCCGACTATATGAAGATGGGCATTATGAGTGATACGGTCGGTTTTTATGAAAAATTGACCGTATATAAAAATCTTGAATTTTTTGCTCGTTTTCACAGAGTTCCAATGGGAAGAGTCGATGAACTGCTGAAGAGTCTGGATTTATATGATGACCGCCATAAGAAAGCTGACAAACTTTCAACCGGAATGCGGCAGAGACTGTTACTCATCAGGGCGATTCTCCATGATCCGGAAGTGATTTTCTTAGATGAGCCGACATCGGGTATGGATCCGACTTTGGCACAAAAAGTACATAATGTTCTGCTGGCATTAAAGTCTAAAGGTCTGGCTATTTTTTTAACAACGCATAATATGCAGGAGGCGAGCAGGCTGTGCGATAATATAGCCCTGCTGCATCACGGAAAGATTTTAGAGTACGGCAGTCCGGCCTCTATCATTGAGAAATATCGTACTGATGACCATGTCTACCTGCGATACCGCAACGGCCGGGAAAAAATGGTTCCTAAAGATGAAGTGGACAGTCACTGGGGTCCAGAAGTTATCAGTATGCATACTCTTGAACCGGATTTAGAAACGGTCTTTATCAAATTAACGGGAGAAAAATGGCATGATGAATAAATTGAGAAGTTTGCTCTGGCTGCGCTGGCAGTTTTTATTGAGCAATAAACTGTTTATGTTTATGGTACTGACGCCGCCCTTTTATGTTTTGCTCCTGTCAACCATCGGGGATTCATCGGTTACGGCGGCTTACATCGGTACTGGAATTAACACAGTATACAGCATAACTGCTGGATCTTTTATCTCTATGATGATAGCAGAAGAAAAGGAAAAAAAGAACCTTAAAACCTTAATCTTAACTGGAGTTAACCAGAAAGAATACATTCTCAGTGTTATTCTGTTTCCGATTTGTTTTTCTTTGGCGGCCAGTATTCTGCTCCCTTTATTACTCCATGTCCGGAACATGGACTGGGGAAAGTTTTTACTTGTTGTTGGTTTGACAATTGTTATTTTTGTCCTGCTTAATTTATTAATTGCTTTTTTAGCTAAAAATCAAATGCAGGCCAGTTTGTTTAGTCTGAGCCTGTATTTGCTGGCTAACTTTTTACCGATTTTAGCTACAGAGATTAAGTGGTTAAAAAATGTGTTGGACTGGTCCTTTATCGGTGCTAATTCCAAATATTTTTCACAGCTGGCTGATTTTGAACTGACTGATTCATCCTTGCTGGCTTTAGTCCTGTGGATTCTTTTAGCTGGTACAGCCCTATATTTTGCCTACAAGCGCAACGGGAAACTGACATAAAGACAGACAAAAATATAACTTCAAATACATTGGTTTGCTTTACTTTTTTAGCTTTAGGGGCTTGTCAATTCAAACAAAGAAAGCTGAGACATCTTGTCTCAGCTTTCTTTTGGGTTATGGGGTGGTTTAGGAGCAGTCACAGCTGTATTTTTTATTCTACTGCCGTCCTAAAATTTTTTTAAGTCCCTGAAGAAATTTGGCTTTCAAGGGATGGGGATAGTAGCGGAAGGTGCCTGTTTTTCGTGTGATATAGCCATTGAAATTTTGTTTGAACCGAAGAACACCGTCGGAACCATCAAACTCACCGGTAATACCGAGTAAATTATAGGTTTTAATACCGCGTTTCATGGCTTCCAGCATGACATATTCCTGCAGCAGGGCCGGAGCATAGAATTTGTTGAACTCCGGATAAGAGCCGCTAAATAAATAAACAGCTTCCTGCGCTGTATAAATGAAGAGGCTGGCTGCCAAAACGACATCTTCAGAACCATGTTTGGCAATCAGCTCCTCTGCTTCGGCAATGCGAACAGAAAAAGTCTCAAACTGGCTTGTGATTTCCCGCAGTTGATTTTGTTTTTTTTCAGATGGCTTGGCAGCTAAATTAGCTTTCAGTTTGCTTATTTTTTGTCCAAGTTTGTTTTGGTCTTTTTGCAGATTAGCGAGATAATCTTGGAAATTAAGACTGGCAATCATAAATTCACAGTCGGGGCCAAAGCTGTCATAGAAGTCCTGATAATAATCAAGCGGTTTGTCTTGATAATCACGGCGGTTAGATGTAGCGGCAGTGACATCTTTGAAAATAGTCAATTCATCTCGTTTTAAAGGGCGCAATTTGATACCGAAAGTCTTGGCTTTTTTAATCAGCGGGCGGCCTTTTTTGCTGAACGACTTGATGAGACTGGCCGGTTCAAGTTCAGTTAAATCCTTAACATAATGCCAATCGGGCTCGCCTCCCGGATAGCCGGTCAGCAGACCATCATGCTCATAGCCTGCATTCAGCAGATTGTCAATCAGTTCCGGACGATTCTGATCAATCGGCTGGCCGTTAGTATCAAAGGTTTGGTAGGTGTCGTAAGGTTTAACGATAAGTTCTAAGGCCCCCTTCTTTTTAGCATAATCTCGAAGTTCCTCATAGAAAACGTTCAGATAGCGACGGTCAGCGGCCGCCGGTCCGGAATTGATTTCCATATGAAGCCCTCCGGTCATAGGCATGCTGTAAAGAACGGCTCCGACCAGGACAGTGTCTTCTTTGCTGTAGGCGACAAATTCGACAGCAGCACCGCGTTTTTTCAGCAAGTCAGCCATCTGGACAGACTGCATAAAGGATTTATAAGAGAGTGATTGGCAGAAATCAATGAATTGTTCTTGGCTTAAAGTTGTTAAAGGCATCAGTGATTATTCCTCTTTTTTCTGGTCTCATAGGCGTAATTTGCTAAAGGATAGAGCCATTTATTGACAGGGATATTGAATTCGCCGATAAATTCTTCAATTGTCGGGTTGAAATTGGCTTTAAATTTGGTCAGGCCGTCATCCAGACTGCCTTCCACTCCTCCCATATTAGCCCAAATGATGCCATCGTTATAGGCATCTTCAAAAACTTTGGGGTAAAGAGAGTACTGCGGGTAGAATTTTTTGAAAGCATCATTCATGCCGGCATAGAGCATTTCCATCACATTGCCAAAGCGGACGGAAAGAATGCCGGCAATAATCAGCTCATCAGGATATTGGCTGACATAGTCTTCGAATTCGGTGATATATTTGCTGACTGAGGCTTCTTGCTGCTTGAGCTTGGTCAAACGTTTTTTCTGATGTTCTCCGGTCTCAGACAGATCTTTTTGAATCTGAGTTAGCTGTTCTTTGTACTCTTGCAGGCGTTTAGACAGATTGACTTTAGCAAGGTGCAGATAGGCATTGTCGCCGTATATGGTCATCATTTTTTTGAAATAATCTTCATTACGTAAGGCTACCCCTTTGCGGTTTTCAGTTAAAGCCACCACATCTGCGAAAGCTTTGACATCTGTAATGTCACCGCGGCTGGTTTCCACTCCTCGTTTCTGGGCATCCTTCATCAATCGTTTCGTATGTTTGGGGAAAGTTGCTGTCAGATTATTGTCTGTATAGACATTAGCCTGGAAACGCGGCTGGATGCTCTCTGCAATTGCCTTAGTCCGGCCTGTCCAGCAGGCTCCGGCCTCCTGAAGGTGAGCCAGCTGGGCAAGCGTTTCAGTATTTTCCTCTGCTTCCTGCCCTATCTTGTACTGTTTAAGAAGCAGAGCAGGGTCAAACTTAATAAAAAGTGCCTGTTTTGTTTTTCCGTAGGCTTTCAAAGCAGTTATCACTTCTTTAACCAGAGCAGAATCATTATAATCCATAACGGGTCCGCGCGGGATATAGAGCATGGTCATTCCGAGCAGCAAAGGCCTGATGAGAACAGAAGCTGAGGCCACCAGCACACCGTCCCGATAAAAGCCTAAGCGTTCGTTGCCCCAGTTATCCTTGACTTGTGCCCAGTCAGCGCTTTGCAGGAGGTTGGTCTGCTTGCTGGCTTTGACAAACTCATCATGTTCTATCTTTGAAATCCCAATTTTGTATGTAACCATTATTTTAGTACCCATTGGCGAATCGCATAGGCTACGCCGCTTTCTTCATTTGATTTTGTGATAAAATGAGCCAGATTTTTTATTTCTTCTACAGCATTGGCCATGGCTACTGGTGTTCCAGCCGCCTCCAGCATTGCCCGATCATTGGCTTCATCGCCGATTGCCATTGTTTCATCGGCCCTCAGTCCCAGTTGCTCAGCTAAATGAGTGAGAGCCTTGCCTTTGCTGGCCTCTTTATTGATAATTTCCAGATAAAAGGGGGTTGATTTGACAATGGTGTATTTATCATAGAGTTCCTGAGGGAATTTAGCAATGGCTGCGTCTAAAATCTCTGGCTCGTCAATCATCATAACCTTAACAATTTCATGACCTGCCATTTCTTCCGGTGTGCGGTAAAAGACCGGCATATCAACGAGTGTTGCTTCATGAACGGTATATTTGCCGATATCTCTGTTAGCGGTATAAATGCCTTTTTTAGTGATAGCATGGAGGTGAACATTGAGTTTGCGGCTCCAAAACTCAAGATCCAGATAGTCTTCATAGGTCAGCGTTTTTTTAATCACATCAGCGCCTTTAGCTGTATCCTGCACCAAACTGCCATTGAAAGTAATGACATAGTCTCCTTCATCCTTCAGTTTCAGTTCTGTCAGCAGATTTTGAACGCCGGCAAGCGGACGGCCTGTGGCTAAAACAATTTTAGTTCCCTGATTCTTAGCAGCCTGAATCGCTTCATAAACTTCAGGCGTAATTTTCCGGTCATTAGTAATAAGAGTGCCGTCAATATCAACAGCAACAAGTTTGATCGACATGATATTCTCCATAATCTGAAAATTTCTATATACTATATTACTAAAAAATGCGTTTTTTGTCATGACAGATTTTGCAGAAGCGCCAAAGGCAGTCCAATTAAAAAGTCTGCCTTACACCTTTGCAAATACAAAACAGCCAGTTATGCTTAAATAACGATGAGGCATTCAGACTGGCTGTTTTGATTTAGAAGCAAAAAGAAGGCGGATTTCAATTAATTTACGGGCGGTGTAAAATGGTCATTAGCTGTATAGCTGATAAAAATTTCTTTATTAGCAGCAAAAAGATCGTTTAAACGCAGCATTTCTTTCGGGAAGTAGAAGCGCTGATCGCCATAACTGGTTCCGGTCAGGGTTTTTACAATAGGCGATAAGGTGGATAATTCTGCTAATTTTTGGTCTTTCTGAATGATTTCAATCTGTGTCCTGGGATTTTCTTTTTCCGGGCGGTAAATATCATAGGGAAGATCAAAACTGGCTTGAATGCCGGTATAATATTCGGGGTCAAAGCCGACAGATTGTACTAAATCTTCCAGACGGTAAAGCTGAGATTGGGATTCTTCATCAAATGTTACGGATTTAAAAAGTTTGCGGTTGATGAAGCGGCTGGATAAATCAGCCAAAATCTTATCTTCAGCGGTCATCCAGGACTGAAAATAGGCATTCATCACCCCATCATCCAAAGCTAAATAATCGTCGAGTTCAAAGTTTTCCTGCAGAAAGGGGAGCAGATTTGGCGCTGTTTTTTCAAAGAAATAGCGGTCCTGTTTAAAAAGCCACTTAGCCCGTTTCAGCAATTTTTCCAGCAGGACTTCAACTGACCGGCTGGCCGGATGGAAATAGACCTGCATATACATTTGAAAACGGCTGACAATATAATCTTCTACAGCATGCATACCGTTGCGCTCAAAGGCAATCCCTTCTGCAGTCGGACGGATAACACGCAGGATCCGCATCAAATCAAACTGACCGTAGTTGGCTGCAGAATAATAGGAATCTCTGAGAAGATAGTCCATGCGGTCACAGTCCACTTGACTGGATATTAGCTGAACGACCTGTTGATTAGGGTAAGTATGGTTAATCACGCTGGCCACTTTTTCCGGAAAATCAGGAGAAATCTGGCTGAGAACACTGTAAATTTCTGTCTCGGGACTGGTGATAATCTCCCGACTAAAGGCTTCATGGTCAGTAGCAAACAGCCGCTCAAAGGTATGGGAATAGGCTCCGTGGCCGATATCGTGGAGCAAAGCTGCTGCCATAGTCAAAAGCGATTCATCGGCATTCCAAATGCCCGCGTATTTCTGCTCAAAGATTTCGGTAACCCTGCGAGCAATTTCATAGACGCCCAGGCAGTGTGAAAAGCGGCTGTGCTCAGCACCGTGAAAGGTAAAAGCAGTAGTCGGAACTTGCTTAATGCGCCGAAGCCGCTGAAATTCTTTCGTATTAATCAAATCGTAAATCAGCTGGCTGCTGACATGGATGTAGTTGTGAACAGGATCACGAAAAACTTTTTCATTCATGGCTTCATTATAACAAAAATTGCAACTTTATTCAGAAATTGATAGAATAAATCTGGCAATATCAATTAATAGAAAGTTTTGGCATGCAAGTAGAAATCAAAAATATTATTCAGATAGATAACCAGACAGAGACAATCCGCGAAGTTCATGACTGTCAGCTGGGCCAAAAAAATGGGATGGCTTATATTTTGTATCAAAACACAGATAAAGAGCGGGTTTTACTGAAGTACAAAGAACAAGAACTGCTAATGGTTCGTTATTCAGAGCCCAGAACGATTATGAGCTTTCAAGAAGACCGTCTAACGGCTGCTCAAATACCGACTCCCTTGGGACTACAGAAATTGACAGTCGAAACGACTCGTCTCTTCATTCAGCCTGAAAATCAGTATATTGCTGCTGATTATGTTCTGAAACAGGCAGAAACGGAAGATGTTTTTGCTCGTTATCAGCTGACTGTCAGCTGGTATTAAGTTTTTTAGAAGCTGACGCATGATTAAAAGTGAGAAAGAAAGAGGAAAGAAATGACTGCAAACTCAACTGAAAAATTGGCAGAGGCTCTCTTAGACTGCCTGGGCGGTTCCGCTAATATTAAGGATGTCCGCTACTGCAGCACCCGCCTGCGTTTTCGGCTGAAAAAAACGAGCAGAGCTGACAGCGACCGTCTTAAGATGACATCAGGTATTGCAGCTGCGGTAGAGAGTAACGGCCAGTACCAGCTTGTTCTTGTTCATTACAAAACAAAGGACGTTTATGATGCCCTAACAGGCAATGGTCTTAAAGGTGTTGGTATGGTAGATGCACAGGATGCTTGGATAAATTAGATTTTTTGAATAGATTGAATCGGACCGCTCGAAAAAGACAGTTCAGCTGACCTGTTTTCGAGCGGTTTTTGCATTTGTTTATTTTTGAAACAAAAGCAGTCTGTTTAAGAATAAGAAAAGAGAAAACTGTTTCAAATCAAGACAGTTTATTTTTTATTTGGCTTACCTAAAAAGGGCGAAAATATTATGATTAATTTGTTAAGCGCTTACATATCAAAATAAATAACTCGAGGTGTCCTTATGACAATACAAATGATTCTTGCTCTGGGGATTTTGCTTCTGATGATTGTGATGATCATGTCAGATAAATTCGCCTTTGGAGCGCCGCCCGTTTTCGCCTGTCTCCTTCTGGTTGTAACCGGTCTGGCTACTGTTCAGGAGGCTTTTGCAGGTTTTATTAACTCGACGGTTGTTATGATTGCCGGCTTTATGGTTGTCATGGCCGGACTGATGAAAACCAGTTTAATCAGCAGAGTGCAGGCTACTATATTGAATTTAGTGAGTAAGGGAGGGTATAAGAGCTATGTTCTCCTGGTTCTGGTTGTTATGCTGGGAGCCAGTCTGGTGGGGACCGGAGCAACCGGCTACTATGTTCTGATTTTATCTTTAGTAGCTACTATTCCTTACAGTAAAAAACTGCCGACTTCTAAACTGATGATGCCCCTAGGATTTGCTACCAATCACCCGCTGTTTCCTCTTAATGTCGCTTTGACTTACGGTGTAACGGTGAGCGTTTTACAGGCAGCCGGTTACAACGAAACCCTGTCAACCGGTCGCTTTGCTCTTGCCAATGCCTTTCTTTCTCTTGGCTATCTGCTCTGGGCTGTGATAGGCTACCGCTTTCTGCCGGATCATCCGGTAAGAGAAGTTGCCACTGAGGACGAGCAGGAGCAGTCTATCAGCCAAAATGATCTCCCTGCCTGGAAAGAGTATGTCACAATTCTTGCTTTTGCGGTCAGTGTTGTTGGTATGATGATGCTCAACACTCTAGGAGAAGTTGCCTATATTGTTCCTGCTTTGGCGGCCTCTGTTTTGCTCTTCATCGATGTCCTTGATTTTAAAGAAGTCCGAGATAATATGGCAGGGCCGATTGTTCTGATGACTGCCGGTGTTATCGGTGTGGCTGATGCTTTGGGTAATACGGGCTTTACCGCTATGATCGGTGAGGCAGTAGCAAAAGCAGTAGGCGGACAGATTAATCCTTTTATCTTCATTTTCCTTTTTGCCTTGTTAACCAGTACCAGCGCGACTTTTACAGGTTCTAACATGGGCTCTGTTTATATTTTTGCCCCAATCGCCATTGCTTCCGGTATCAGTCTGGGAATCAATCCGGCTGCGGTCGCAACAGCTGTTGTTGTCTCCGGCTGGAATGGCGGCTATATGCCAATTGATGGGATGCCGGCTATGATTTTAGGTATGGGTAGTTATAAACTGACTGATTTTTGGAAATTTTCCGTTCCTATGTACTTTGTCCGGCTGGTTGCCCTGTGTATCGGTGCAATGATTATGTTCCCTTAGCCGCAGACAGCTGACGCTCTTCCATCTGTCTTAAAAAATAAATCGGCCGCCAGTTTAAAGTCAGTCCCTTTAGTCAGCCTGATACCTTAATCCATTTTTAAGTAGCGCCAAAGAGTTGTCCGGCTGATCCCCAGTTCTTTAGCTGTTTTTGACTGGTTGTGATTATTTTTTTCTAAGGTTGCAAGGATAATCTCCTTATCATAGTCAAATAAGGTCTTGCTTGGCTGCTTTGCTGATTCGATCAGCTTGCTGCCGCTGGAGCTTCTGCTTCGCCTTTTTTCCTGCCGAAGAATCTCCAGAACCTGATGCTCAGAAATATAGTAGTGGTGAGTGCTTAAGATTAATTTTTTTAGGACCTGTTCCAGCTGGTTAAAGTTTCTTGGCCAGTCATAGGCCAGCAGCGCCTCCATTGCTCGAGGCTGAAAACCGATAACTTCCCTGTTGCATTTAATATTGAGCTTATTCAGTAAGAGAGTAAGAAGACTTGAGAGTTCATTTCTTCTTTCGCTGACCGATGGGGAATAGAGACTGCTGCAGTCCAAGTGTGTCATAATTCGGTTGAAGATGTATTCGTTATGATCGTTGCTCTTTGTGTTATAGGTAAATAGCAGATTGTTTCTCTGCAGCAGTTTTGTGCTGTCAATAACTGTTAACAGCTTTTCGAGATTGGTGGCAGTAAGCTGCTCGACATTTTTGAAGAGCAGCGTGTTTTCTTCCTCCACCAGGGGGCCGTTAGCGGAATTGAGCAGATATTTCCAAGTTCTTTCATCAATCAGTTTGGAATTGATAACAATCAGATGCTGGTTGAACTGTCTTTGCTGCAGGAAAGCCGTATAAGCAAGACTGGTTTTAGCTGTTCCGTTCTCTCCAAAAATAATCATGACGCTGTAATGGGCCGTCAGTGTATCAATCAGCTGCCGTGATTTTTCTTGGATAAATGATGTGAAAAGCAGATGGCTGTTTATCTCTTTTTCAATATCTTCTTTATCAAAATACTGGACGCCAAAGCTATTTCGGATAATCGGCGGTGTGCTTTTTCTGATATCACAGAAATAATAGGTCTCATTTTCAAGTTCAAACGGCTGCATTCCAATACGGTAGAGGTTGTTGTTAAATGTATGATAAAAAATTTTTGATGGGCTGTCTTTGCTTTTTGACCGTAAAAAATCGCGTATAGAATCAGCCAGTGTCTGATTAATGTTGGAGTAAACCGTCTGCAGGTCATCATCAACAATCAGAGCTTTAGCTGTTTGCTCTTTGAAATAAGCCGTCAGCAGTTTATTTTGCTTTTTGATATGCTGGGTATCTCTGAGAGTCATAAGAGCCTGCTGGAAGGCATGTTTAATACTTTCTGTACCGGATGTCACCAGTATAGTGTTCAGTGATTTTTGGATAGCTGTTTTATTGGTGATGGCATCACACAATATCATGCTGTAACCCTGAGCTTTTAAATCTTCCAAAATGGCGGAGGTATCCGCTGAATCTGTTAAGGTGATGATTTTGATATGGTACTGCAGGATATCGCAAATCAGATGAGCAGGTTCTGTAATACTGGCATAGCCGACAATAGCGAGATGATCCGTATAATTTTTGGCTAATTCAATGGCGCCTAGAATATCATAGAGAGAAATAGCGATATCAAAGACAGGAATAGGGACGGTATCGCGGATTAAATGGGCTGTTCCACCGCGGGAAATAACGGCATCATAGTCCTTGGGATAAAGTTTTTGCGCTAATTCCTTTCCCTGCAGCAAATCCGCAGTAAATACATCGATTTCCAAGTCGGTAAATTCTTTGCTGACAGCTTCCATCGCATGTTTGAGTTCTTCATAGGGGGCTATCCCCAGTAGTTTAAATTTAGGCATGGCGCGACCTCTCTTTTGTTTCATATACAAACGATTTTAACGCATTTTTGTCTGTGATTCAGGCCTTTTTGAGAAAACGTTTCAAAATTAAACACTTTCCTGCTTTTCTCGGCTTATGGATTTTTATCATTGTTTATAGAATAAAAAATAACAATAGGGAAGGAGACAGCCGAATGCTGAAACTATTAATCATTGCTGATGATTTTACAGGTGCTTTAGATACTGGAGTCCAATTTTCTGATCAAGGGATTGAAACCTTAGTGACTACTAACAAAGATATTGATTTTCATTCACTGGCGCCGGATTTGGAAGTTTTGGTGATTGACAGTGAAAGCCGCTACCTCTCCTTTGAAGCCTCTTATACACTTATCAGCTCTATCATTCAAAAAGCTAAAAGTCATGGGGTAGCTTATATATACAAAAAAGTGGATTCCGCACTAAGAGGGAATATCAGCAGTGAACTTAAAGCTTTGGCCGACCAGTTCCCAGATGAAAAAATTGCCTTTGTGCCGGCTTTTCCTGCTATCGACCGAATCGTCAAAAATGGGGAGCTTTTAATAGACGGAAGGCCGGTAGCAGAAAGTGTCTTTGCCAGTGACCCTTACGAGCCGGTCACTGAAAGCAATATTGCTAAAAGACTGCAGGAGGAAGCCTCACTTGCTTCTGTTCTGTGCAGCAAAGAAAGCCCTTCTTTCGGTGCAGCGGCAGAACAGATTCTTCTTTTTGACAGCGAAACCGATGATGACTTACGAGTTATTGCGCAGCATTTGGCTCAGCAGACATTATTAAAACTAAGTGTCGGCTGTGCCGGTTTTGCCAAATATCTGCCGGCTCAGTTATTCCCGCAGAAAAAAAGGCAAAGATACACAATAGACTTTCCTTTGCTCGTTATTTCCGGATCGGTTAATCCCATCACCCACAGGCAGATTGACTATGCAGAAAAACAGCAGGCTGCCCGTTTTTCCTTACAGACTGCCCAGCTGACTGCTGAGGACTTTTGGGACAGTCGGCAGGGACAGGATTTGTTAGGGCGCTACTTAGTAGCAATCAAAAAGCATGATTTAGCCGTTTTTGAGACGCTGAATGCGGCAGCATTGTCAGACTTTTCGGATAAGGATGAAAAAGAAAAAATTCAGCCCGCCTTTCGATTCCAAATTGGTCGTTCATTAGGAAAAATTGCTAAATATTTTTTAGAAAAAAAGCTGGAACGCACCTTATTTTTTATCGGAGGGGATACCTTATTTCAGTCGATGCAGGTTTTGGGTTTGGATGAGATTCAGCCTTTATCCGAGCTTTACCCTGGTGTGGTGCTGTCCCTCATTGTCTGGCAGGGACAAAAAATTCAGCTCATTACAAAATCCGGAGGTTTTGGTCAGCCGGATTTATTAGAAAAACTTAACCAATCAATTATTGATAAGGAGGAGATGTAAGTGTTAACGGATTATAGTTTGAAAATGCCTAAAAATATTTATGCAGGATCGCATGCCTTGGAGCAGATAGCTACTATTCTTCCGACCGGTCTGAAAAAGGTTGCTTTTTTTACAGATAAAGGAATTTTACAAGCTAACCTGCTGACAATTCCTCAGGCTGTTTTGGACGAAGCCGGTCTGGCCTATGAAATTTTTGCCGACATTCCTGCAGAACCTGACTACCATCAAGCACAGGCGATAGTTGATCAATTTAAAGCAGCAGATGCAGATTTTATCATCGCTATTGGAGGCGGAAGTGTCATGGATGTGGCTAAACTTGCCTCAATTTTGGCAGCAGGTGATTATCAGGTAAAAGATTTGCTGGATAATCCTTTGCTGGCAAAAAAACAGCTGCCTGTTCTGATGATACCGACGACCGCAGGGACCGGTTCGGAAGCAACACCCAACAGTATTGTGGGAGTACCTGAGCAGGAATTAAAAATTGGGATTGTCAATCCTGAAATGATTGCTGACTATGTTATTTTAGACGGCCGTCTGCTTAAAAATCTGCCGCAGCCGATTGCTGCTGCAACAGGGGTAGATGCCTTATGCCATGCCATTGAATGCTTTACATCAACAAAACGCAATCCATTCAGCAATACTTTTGCTTTGGAAGCTTTTGATTTGATATTTAATAACATTATTGAAGCCTGCACCAATCCCGAAGCGCTGCCGGCTAAAAACAAGATGCTTTTAGGCTCCTTTTATGCCGGTGTCGCTATCACTGCCTCCGGGACAACAGGTATTCATGCCTTATCTTATCCTTTAGGAGGCAAATATCATATCGCTCACGGTGTCTCAAATGCGATTTTACTGATGCCTGTTATGCGTTTTAATGAACCCGTTATTAAAGACTACTTTGCTCAGGCTTATGATCGGGCCGTTCATGATGGCCAGCAGCATTTATCTGTGGATGAGAAATCTCAGTATATTTTAGCGCAGTTTGAACAGATTGTGACGGAGCTGAACATTCCGACCAGTTTAAAAACCTTCAATGTTCCTGAAACGGATTTGGAAGATTTAGTGGCTGCAGGTATGCAGGTTAAACGGTTGTTGGTCAATAATATGCGGGAAATCAAACCTGAAGATGCCCGTGCTATTTACAAGCAAGTTCTTTGAAGTGAATTGAACACGGCCTAAGCTCTTTGCAAAAAAGACAAAACTTCCTAGAAACTGAAGTTTCTTCGTCAGTTTTCCTATTTTTACTTTGCGTTCTTAACGGCCTTTGTATCTTGTTAATTGAACACGGCCTAAATGCTGCGTAAAAAAGATAAAATTTCCTAGAGTCTTAGCGACTCTTCGCCAATTTTCCTATTTTTACTTTGCGTTCTTAACGGCCTTTGTATCTTGTTAATTGAACACGGCCTAAGAGCTGTGCAAAAAAGATAGACTTCCCTTGAGTCTTTGGTGACTCAGCGGTCAGTCTCCTATTTTTGCTTTGCTCTTTTAACGGCCTTTGTATCTTGTTAATTGAACTTGGCCTAAAATCCTAGTGAAAAAGATGGCTGTCATCGTGATGCAAGCATCACTTGCCATCCCCTATTTTCATACGGATTTTTAACCGGCCTTTGTATCTTGGTGGAACTGAACACGGCCTAAGAGCTGTGCAAAAAAGATAGACTTCCCTTGAGTCTTTGGTGACTCAGCGGTCAGTCTCCTATTTTTGCTTTGCTCTTTTAACGGCCTTTGTATCTTGTTATAAGGAGGAAGTTATGGTTGCGATTAAGGGAATTATTACTCCAATTATTACCCCGATGCTGGCTGATGAAAGTGTCAACTATGATGAGCTGCGCAGGCAGATTGACCGTTTGATTGCTCAAGGGATTCATGGCATCTTTGTTTTTGGAACAAACGGTGAGGGTTATATTTTATCAGAAGAGGAAAAGATAGAGATTATGCAGATTGCTGTTGAGCAGACTGCCGGACGTGTCCCTGTCTATGCCGGAACCGGCTTGATTGGCACAAAAGATACGATTCGTCTGTCTCAAAAAGCAGAGGAAATCGGTGTAGACGTTTTGTCCGTCATCACTCCGTCCTTTGCAGCAGCATCTCAAAATGAACTGTATGATCATTATAAAGCAGTTGCCGAAAGTGTTCGCTTGCCCATTGTTCTCTATAATATTCCGGCACGTACAGGAAATGCTTTAGCACCGGCTACTGTTGAGCGTCTCAGTCATATTGAAAATATTGTTGGTGTTAAAGATTCCAGCGGTAATTTTGATACTATTTTGCAGTATATTGAGAGAACCCGCTGGCGGGAAGAATTTGCTGTTCTATCGGGTAACGATTCATTGATTCTTTGGACCTTGATGGCAGGAGGAGTAGGTGGGATTGCCGGCTGCTCAAACATTTATCCTTTTACAATGGCAGAAATTTATAATGCTTATACAACAGGGGATTTCGAGCAAGCCAGATTCCATCAGGATTCTATTCGATCATTTAGAAACTGTTTCCGCTTTGGCAACCCTAATACCATTGTTAAATATGCGGCAGCCGAATTAGGCTATCCGGTAGGAAAGTGCCGTGCTCCTTTCAATCAGCTGTCAGAAGAAGGACTTACGGCTTTGCGTCAGGTTCTAGATGAAAATAAGGCTAAGGGCATGGAAAGCTGAACATGACTCAATTTTCATGCTGAGTTTTAACCGGCCTTTGTATCTTGGTGGAACTGAACACGGCCTAAGCTCTTTGCAAAAAAGACAAAACTTCCTAGAAACTGAAGTTTCTTCGTCAGTTTTCCTATTTTTGCTGTGAACTTTATACGGCCTTTGTATCTTGGTGAAGGAGTGGAGTGGATGAAAAAAATTATTGGAATTACTTTAGGTGATCCTGCTGGAATTGGTCCGGAGATTTCTTTAAAAGCATTTGGCAAAGCAGAACTTTATGAGCGCTGCTGTCCTTTGCTTGTTGGTGATAAGTCGGTACTTGATTATTATTTAGAAAAGCATCCTGAGCTGGATTTAAAGGTTCATGTTGTTAATGATCCAAAAGATGGGATTTATCAGCTTGGGACCGTTGATTTGATTGATTTGGATAAGATTGATATGTCTGAATTCAAAATCGGTCATGTTTCAGCAAGTGGGGGCGATGCAGCATTTTGCTATGTCAAAAAAGTTATTGAATTGGCTCTTGCAAAAGCAGTGGATGCTACAGTGACCAATCCTCTAAATAAGGAAGCCCTTAATCTAAGCGGGCATCATTATGCCGGGCATACCGAAATTTATGCTGATTTAACAGGAACAGATAAATATACTATGCTGCTTGCAGATGGTAATTTGCGTGTTGTCCATGTTTCTACTCATGTTTCTTTACGTGAGGCGTGTGACAGGGCGACAAAGGAGAGGGTGCTGGATGTTATCCGGATAGCAGACAAGGCCTGTCATGATTTAGGAATCTCTAACCCGCGTATTGCGGTAGCAGGTCTTAATCCGCATTGCGGTGAAAATGGATTGTTTGGACGCGAAGAAATTGAAGAAATTAATCCGGCTGTTGAAGCTGCACAAGCAGAAGGAATAAATGTTTACGGCTCATTGCCGGCCGATACCTTATTTTCCAAAGCAAATGGAGGCCTGTACGATATGGTCGTTGCTATGTATCATGACCAGGGCCATATTCCGCTGAAATTATTGGGTTTTGTATATGATCAGCAAAAAGCCGGTTGGAAAGCTGTTCAAGGGGTTAATATTACACTTGGTCTGCCGATTATCAGAACATCAGTTGATCATGGCACAGCTTTTGACCAAGCCGATAAGTGGACAGCCAGCGAATTGAGTCTGGAAAATGCCATTGATTATGCTATCCGTCTGGCAGAACATTCATAAAAAGGTTGGCGCTGCTGGAACAGATAACCATCGTGCTGGTATCACTTCAGCATAGCTTTTGTATCTTGCTAATTGAACACGGCCTAAACGCTGTGTAAAAAAGATAAAATTTCCTAGAGTCTTAGCGACTCTTCGTCAATTTTCCTATTTTTACTTTGCGTTCTTAACGGCCTTTGTATCTTGTTAATTGAACACGGCCTAAACGCTGCGGGAAAAAGATAGCCTGACCTTGAATCTTTTTGGATTCAGCGGTCAGTCTCCTATTTTCCTTTTGCGTTCTTAACGGCCTTTGTATCTTGTTGGAGGAGGGGAGTTATGATAATTGATCGTGCTGAACGTTTGGAATACTATCAGCCTATTTTACCTAAAATTAAAGACGCTTTAGCTGTGTTAGAAGCTCATAAAGATGATTGGGAAGCAGGAGTGTCCTATTCTTTTTCCGGAGGCAGGCTTTTTTTCCAAAAAGGCCGGACAAAACCGTTAGAACTTTCACAGTTTGAAGCCCATCGGAAATTTATCGATGTCCAGTTCGTTTTGGAGGGAGCCGAGTATGTTGCACTGGAAGACTTAACGGAGTTGTCTATCGCCCTTCCTTATCAGCAGGAAAAGGATGTTGAAAAATATGAGGGGTCAGTCCGCCATTACATGAAGATCACAGAGGGTATGGCCTACGTTTGTTTTCCATGGGACGCTCATCGGGCAGTTTTCCATACAGATGAGGAGCTGACATTTACTAAGGCTGTGGTTAAATTAGCAGTAGAAGAGAGGAGAGAAGAATGACAACTACATTACCTCAAATACGTGTTGATACCCCGGATGGTGTGCTTTATCATGATCGCTATTTAAATGTTGATTTTGCTTTGCTGCCGACTGGCGGTAAAGCAACTGCTCACGCCCCTACACTGATGGAAACAAAAGACGGAGGGCTTCTATGTGCTTGGTTCGCAGGAAGCTTTGAAGGAAGCGGTGATATTTCAATTGCCGTATCAAAATATCAGCCTGACCAACAACTATGGTCTTCACCGCAAATTGTTTCTCAAGGTCAAGGCCGCAGTGAACAGAATCCAGCTTTCTTTCGGGCACCAGATGGTCAAATATGGCTGATTTACACATCGCAGCTCAGCCGTCAGGAAGGTAAGGATAATATGCAGTTTACTTCAGTCATCATGGTGCAGAAATCTAGTGATGAAGGTCTTACTTGGGGAGATGCTCAGGTTCTTTTTCCAGAGCAGGGGACTTTTTCCCGACAAACGATTCAGATTTTAAGCAACGGCCGCTGGCTTTTTTCAACATGGCTTTGTGAAGATTCAGCAGATGGACTGACCAATGATCCGACTGAATTTCGACTATCAGAAGATGCCGGAAAAACATGGAAACGCGTACCAATGCCTGAAAGTAACGGTCGGGTTCATGCCAATGTTGTTGAGGACGAAAGAGGACACCTGCTGGCTTTTATGCGCAGCCGCTTTGCCGACAATATCTATGTCAGTGAATCTTATGACTATGGCGATTCTTGGAGCAGTCCGCACAAAACTGTCCTGCCCAATAATAATGCCAGCATCAGTGCTATCAAACTGCAGTCGGGAGAGATTGCTCTTGCTTACAATCCCAACAGTGCCGCTAATCCGGAATTTGGTAAAGTTGCCTGGCCGGGACTGCGGCATCCTGTTGCTGTGTCCTTGTCGGAAGATTTTGGCAAGACCTGGCCGCTGGGCAGAATTTTTGAACCAGCAGAAGGATATATTGGTGCAGAAAATAAGACCAATAATTCTCAGTATGAATATCCGACATTGTATCAAAGTCAAGATGGTATGCTGCATCTGGTTTATGCCTATAAAAACCGTTTGTGTATTAAATACCTCCGTTTTCACTTAAGCGATCTTTTAGGAGATAAGCGGGAGAGTGAAGGGCTTTACAACCCAACCTCGGGTCAGGGTGTTGAAAAATAAAATTTAAAATTTCGGTCTTTCTGTTTCATTTTTATTTTAAAGTAAGCACTTGCCAAGACGAAAGATTTTTTGCTATAATGAATTTACATCAAGGGAGTAGCAGACGGTTTTTACCGTGGATCCGGTCGTCATTACGAAAGAAATTTCCGGCTGGACCTTAAACAGCGAGACTTGTTTAGCAAACAGGTCTCTTTTTGTTTTAAAAAAAGCTTGGTGAACTGAACACGGCCTAAGAGCTGTGCAAAAAAGATAGCCTGTCCTAGAGTCTTGAGGCTCTTCGTCCAGTCTCCTATTTTTGCTTTGCTCTTTTAACGGCCTTTGTATCTTGGTGAACTGAACACGGCCTAAAATCCTAGTGAAAAAGATGCCTGCCATCGTGATGCCAGCATCACTTGTCAGTCCCTATTTTCATACGGATTTTTATACGGCCTTTGTATCTTGATGAATTGAACACGGCCTAAACGCTGTGTAAAAAAGATAGACTTCCCTAGAGTCTTTAATGACTCAGCGGTCAGTCTCCTATTTTTACTTTGCGTTCTTAACGGCCTTTGTATCTTAATTTAAGTCTAGTGGTAAAAAGTCAAGATAAAGTTGTCAAAACTTTAGTTAACTTTCAGTAAACTAGGGTGCACTAAAAACACCTAGCGAAAAATGACATTTTTCACTAGCTTGACCAAGGACATGTGCAGATACTAGCTATCTTGCATAGGCCTCCTTGGTGGCGTATAGAGTTGGCGGTTGCGTAGTAGCGCATCCACCAGACGCACAAATTTTCTAGCGGTTAAGACGATGGCTCGTTTGTGTTGGTGTTTAGGAACTTCTTGATACTTCTTCTTGTAAAAGGCTTTGTATTCGTCATCATAGCGCCTCACCGAGTTGGCGGCTTCAACTAAGTAATAACGGAGATAGCGATTGCCTCGTTTGACAAGGTCAG